>CAMLLJ010000093.1 GCA_946480845.1 uncultured Gemmatimonadota bacterium | reverse complement strand
CGGCGGGCTTGTCGAGCACGGCGAGGTGCTCGTCCTCGTACACCACGACGAGGGCGATGGGGTTGGGACGGAGCGTACGGGGCGGCTCGTGTTCCGGGAAGGTGACGCCGACGACGTCGCGGCGGGCGAGGAGGCGCGAGGCGCGCGCTACCGTGCCATTGACGGTCACGGCGCCGGCGGCGACGAGGCGCGCCGCCTGGGTGCGGGAGAGCTGGAGCTGGGCGGCGAGGAACCGGTCGAGCCGCTCGGTGGACGCGGCCGCGACCGAGAAGGTGAGGGTCACCCGGCGGAGGCCGACTCCGGCGCGGGGCGGCGCGCGTCCTCGCGCCAGAGCGAGAGGGCGAGCGCGATGGCGCCGCAGCTCACGGCGATGTCGGCGACGTTGAAGGTGGGCCAGCGGAGCGTCCCGATGCCGACGTCAAGGAAGTCCACGACGCCGCGCGAGGAGCGGATCCGGTCGATCAGGTTCCCTGCGGCGCCACCCGCCACCAGCCCGAGCGCGAGCTGGCGAAACCGGTCGCCCGGCGCCGCTTCGCGCGACATGCGGTAGAGCACCACCACCGCGACGATCGCGATGGCGAGGAAGATCCAGCGCGAATATTCACCCAGGTGCAGCCCGAAGGCGGCGCCCCGGTTGTGGACCAGGTGCAGGCGCACCCAGTCGCCGATCACGCGGACCACCGCCCCGTCGCCGAGCGCGCGCTCGGCGAGGTACTTGGTGATCGCGTCGAGGACGACGATGATCGCCGCCGCCGAGACGAAAACCCGGCGGTCAGCGGCGCTTGGCATCCTCTTCCTTTTCCTTGCACGAGATGCAGAGCCGTGCGTGCGGCAGCGCATCGAGGCGCTCGAAGTTGATCTCGTCGCCGCACTGGTGGCAGTGGCCGAACTTCTCCGGCGTCGCGTAGAAGCGCCGGAGCGCCTCGTTCACGTGCCAGAGGTAGCGGCCTTCCTGCGAGGCGAAGAGGAACTGCTTCTCGCGCTCCATGGCGTCGGTGCCCTGGTCGGCCATGTGGAAGGAATACGAGGACAGGTCGCCGTCGGCGCCCTGCAGGGACGTGTTGAACGACTCGTCGTAGTAGCCGAGCTCCTTGACGACCCGGGCCCGCTCTTCGAGCAGTCGCTTCTCGAGGTGTGCCAGCTGCTTCTTGTTCATTGCCCTTCCCTGCGTTGAGGTCCGACGCTCACGATTCGTCGTAACGTTGCATTCCGACCACCACCGGCGCGCCGTCGAGGTCCACCGCCTGCTCCAGGTCGGGGACCCCGGCGCGCGCGCCGACGTCGAGCTTCCGCGCCAGCGTCTCGCGCTGGATCGCGCCCGCGTGGGCCCGCGCTGCGGCGAGCACCGCCGCATCGCCGTCCACCCAGAGCGCGATGCGGGTGGTGTACTCGTAGCCCGCCTCCCGGCGGAGCCGCTGCACCCGGCTCACCAGCTCCCGCGCCACGCCCTCGGCGCGGAGCGCGTCGTCGAGCGCGGGATCCAGTGCCACCACGTAGGGCCCGTCGCTCTGCACCAGCCAGGCGCTGGTGACCTCGCGCTCGACCACCACGTCCTCGGGCTCGATCGTCACCTGCTCGCCAGCCACGTCGAGCGTGGCGGGCCGGCCTTCCTCGAGGTCGCGAAGCTGCGCCGAGGTGAGCGCGGCGCACGCCCTGGCGATCTCCGGCGTCCGCTTCCCGAAGCGCCGGCCCAGCGAGCGGAAATTGGGCTTCGGCCGCAGCCGCACCAGGTCGGTGTCGGAGGCCGCGATGGCGACCTCCCGCACGTTCACCTCCGCAGCCAGCAGGCCGAGCAGCGCGTCCAGCTCGGCGCCGCGCACTGCCGCCGGCACGGCGACCTGCATCCGGCTGAGCGGCTGGCGGACCTTGAGGTTGCCATCCTCCCGCGCTGCCCGCGCCAGCGAGGCCAGCCGGCGGACCGCGTCCATCGCTGCCTCGAGCTGCTCGTCGCGGTCCTCCGGACCGGGAAACGCCGCCAGGTGCACCGACCCGCCGGCGATGGCGCGATGCAGCCAGTCGCTCGCGAAGGGCGCCGCCGGCGCGAGCAGGCGGCTCACGGTGACGAGCGCCTCTCCCAGCGCGTGGACGGCGGCGGGATCGGCTTCGCGGTCGGGCGCCCAGTACCGCGCCCGGTTGGTGCGCACGTACCAGTTGGAGAGGTCGTCCACCACGAAGTCCATGATCGCCCGCGTGCCGGCCGTGACGTCGTAACTCCCCCAGGCGGCATGCACGGCCGCGACCGTGGCGGCCAGCCGGCTCCGGATCCAGCGGTCCGCCAGCGTGGGGCTCCCCCGCTCCGCCGGCAGCGCGTCGCCCGCGTACTGCCTGAAGAACTCGTACGAGTTCCTGAGCGTGTTGAAGAACCCGCCAGCCACTTCGCGGATCTGCCGCCGGTCGAAGCGCTTGGGCAGCCAGACCTGGCTCGCCGCCAGCAGGTACACCCGCACCGTGTCGGCGCCGAACTCGCCCAGCACGTCCCAGGGGTCCACCGCGTTCCCCCGGCTCTTCGACATCTTCTGGCCCTCGGCATCGAGCACCAGCTCGTTGACGATGACGTTCCGGTAGGCCGGCGAGTCGAACGCCGCCGTGGCGATGGCGAGCAGCGAGTAGAACCACCCGCGCGTCTGGTCCACGCCCTCGCAGATGAAGTCCGCCGGGAAGTGCGAGCAGAACTCCTGCTCCCCGTCGAACGGATAGTGCCACTGCGCGTACGGCATCGAGCCCGAGTCGAACCAGGTGTCGATCACCTCGGGAGCGCGCCGCATCGTCCCGCTGCAGCCGGCGGCACGGCAGGGCCATTCGTACCCGTCGATGTGCGGCTTGTGCGGATCGAAGTCCGCGGGCAGCGGCCGGCCCCAGCGCTCGGCAAGCGTGGCGTAGCTCCCTACCACGTCCACGTGGTCCGCATCGGCGGAGCAGACCCACACCGGCAGCGGCGTGCCCCAGTAGCGGTCGCGCGAGAGCGCCCAGTCCACGTTGTTCTCGAGCCACTCGCCGAAACGCCCCGCGCCCATCTCCGGCGGGTGCCAGTCCACGGCGGCGTTGAACTCGAGCATCCGCTCGCGCACCGCCGTGGTGCGCACGAACCAGGAGTCGCGGGCGTAGTAGATCAGCTTGCTGCCGCAGCGCCAGCAGTGGGGATAGCTGTGCACGTGCTGCTCGGTGCGCAGGTGCCGCCCTTCGTCCTTCAGCCGGCGGATGATCAGCTCGTTGGTCTCGTCGGCGGTGACCAGCTTCCCTTCGAGCTCGGGCCAGGTGGTGCCCTGGAAGGTGCCGTCGGCCGCCACCGGCCGCACCAGGGCCAGGCCGTGCTGCTGGCCCGCCGCGAAGTCGTCGGCACCGAAGGCCGGGGCCATGTGGACGATGCCCGAGCCGTCGTCCGCCGTGACGAACGTGCCCGGGACGACGATCCCGTGGGCGCGGTCGTCGGGCAGCGGCACTACGTCGAGCGGGCGGCGGTAGCGGAGGCCGGCCAGCTCGCGCCCCGGATACGGCGCCGAGGCCTCCAGCGACTCCTCGCCGAGCACCGCCGCGAGCGGCGCCGCGCGCCCCGCGGCCGCGACGAACTTCCGTCCGGGGTGCCGCGCACTCGTGTAGGTGCGGTACTCGAGGTCCGGATGCACGGCCGCCGCCACGTTGCTGGGCAGGGTCCAGGGGGTCGTGGTCCACACCACCAGCTCCCGCCCCGACCCGTCCTCGAGCGGGAAGGTGACGTAGATCGACCGGTCGCGCACCTCTTCGTAGCCCTGGGCCAGCTCGTGGCTCGAGAGCACGGTGCCGCAGCGCGGGCAGTACGGCAGCACGCGATGGCCGCGGTAGAGCAGGTCGCGCTGGTGCAGCCGGTCGAGCAGCCACCAGACCGACTCCACGTAGTCGTTGCTGTACGTGATGTACGGCCGCTCGTAGTCGAGCCAGAAGCCGATGCGGTCCGACAGCGATTCCCAGTCCGCCTTGTAGCGGAAGACGCTGTCCCGCGCGCGCCGGTTGAACTCGGCCACGCCGAACGCCTCAATGTCCTTCTTGCCCTTGAGCCCCAGCTCCTTCTCGATCTCGATCTCGACCGGAAGGCCGTGGGTGTCCCAGCCGGCGATGCGGGTGACCGACCGCCCCTGCATCGCCTGGTAGCGGCAGACCAGGTCCTTGATGGTCCGGGAGAAGACGTGATGGATCCCGGGGCGTCCGTTGGCCGTCGGCGGGCCCTCGTAGAAGACGAACGGCGCACCGCCCTTCGTCCGCTCGAGGGTCTGCCGGAACAGGCCTTCGGCCTTCCACCGCTCGAGCTGCTCACGCTCGAGTGCATCGGGGGACAGGTCGGGCCACGCAGGAAACGCCATCAGTCCAGTTGCTCCACGACTCGTGTGATCAGCTTCGCCAGCGCCGGCTCGGCGCCGCGCGCCGCCTCGATAATGCGCCCGATCTCGGCCGGCTCCAGCGCATCCGGCAGGCAGGCATCGGTGATGACCGAGATGCCCAGCACCCGCATCCCCTCGTGCACCGCCACGGTCACCTCCGGCACCGTGGACATCCCCACCACATCCGCACCGAACCCGCGGAGCATCCGGTACTCCGCGCGGGTCTCGAGGTTGGGACCCGCCACCGCCGCATAGGTGCCCTCCCGGAGCGTGATGCCGAGGTCCAGCGCCGCCGCGCGCGCCACCGCCCGCAGGCCCTCGTCGTAGGGCGCCGACATGTCCGGAAATCGCGGGCCCCGGGCCTCGTCGTTGGGGCCGGCGAGCGGGCTCTCGCCGATCAGGTTGATGTGATCGGCCATCAGCATCAGCTCGCCAGGCGACCAGAGCGGGTGCATGCCGCCGCATGCGTTCGAGACGATCAGCGTCTTCGCACCGAGCTCCCGGAGCACCCGCACCGGAAACGTCACGGCGCCGAGGTCGTACCCTTCGTAGCGATGGAAACGCCCCTGCATCGCCGCCACGTTGCGACCGCCCAGTGACCCGAAGAGCAGCCGCCCCGCGTGGCTCTCGACGGTGGAGAGCGGGAACCCGGGGATCTCCTCGTACGACACTGAGCTGCCGACGGTGATCGCATCGGCCAGCCCGCCGAGCCCGGTCCCCAGGATCACCGCGACGTCGGGCACGGCCGCGATGCGGGCGCGCACCGCCTCCGCCGCCGACCTGACCTGCTCGCTCGCTGCGATTGCCGTCATGACCGCTCCCCGAAGAGCGCGGTGCCGAGCCGCACGATGGTCGCGCCTTCCTCGGCCGCGGCGCCGTAGTCTCCCGACATGCCCATCGACAGCTCCGGCAGGCGGTGGCCCGCGCGCTCCCCGGCGTCGCGCAGCTCACGGAGCATCGCGAACGGCGGCCGCTGCACGCCCTCATCGTCGCTGAACGGCGCCATCGTCATCAGTCCCCGCAGCTCGAGCCGGGCGAGCCCGGCGATCCCATCGAGCAGCTCCGGCAGCGCGCCGGGTTCCACCCCGCCCTTCTGCGCCTCGCCCGAGCAGTTCACCTGCACCAGGACGGCCTGGCGACTTCCCTCCGCGGTTCGCCGGTCCAGCTCGGTGGCGAGGTCGAGCCGGTCTACCGAATGAATCAGCGCGAACCGCCCCGCCGCGTGCCTGGCCTTGTTGCGCTGCAGCGTCCCGATCAGGTGCCACTCCACCGGAATGCCGGCGGCCGCGTCCTGCTTGGCCAGCGCTTCCTGCACCCGGTTCTCACCGACCGCCCGGATGCCCGCCTGCGCCGCCGCACGCACCGCCTCGACCGGATGGGTCTTGGTCACGGCGACGATCGTCACCGCGTGCGACCAGCCGGCGCGGCGCTGGCGCTCGGCGATGACCTCACGGACGTGGCCGAGCCGCGCCGAAAGCGCCGGGAAATCCATAACCTTGGAATCTAACAGGGTTTAGCGCGGGAGAGTAGCGGACGAATCCGGAGTCGGGGCCTGGAAGTACTGGCGTCCCAGCTGGTCCAGCGCCGAGGCGAGGGCCGGGTCGGGATTGAGCTTCACCGCCTGCTCGAGGTTGCGGATCATCTGGTCGGGCCTGCCCTCGGACTCGTGCACGAACGCGAGCACGGTGAACGGCAGGGCGAGCGCGCGCGCCATGCTTGCCTCGGTCGTCTCGAGCGAGGACGAGCCTTCGGCCAGGAGGTCGGCGTAGCGGTAGGTCTCCCAGGCAAGGCGATTGGTCACCGGAACGTCCACCGGGATGCCGCCGACCGTGCCCGGGGCGATGCCGGGCGCGGTGGTGTCCGGCGGCGCCGGCAGCAGCCGGTAGCCCAGCCCCTGCTGCAGCACCCGGTCGTCGAGGCCGCCGAAGAACCGGCCGGCGGTGACCGACCAGACCAGCGGCCGCCGGCCGAGGTTTTCCTGGATCACCCGGATGGCCAGCACATCCGTCGGCCGGAGGAAGGTGCCGGCCGCGAAGGTGCGCGAGAAGTTGCCGAAGCTCACCGTGAGCGGCTGCTGCAGCACCTGGGCGACCATCGCGGCCTGCACCTGATCGTCCGTCATCGAATGAAGCGGCGCCGACGGTGCCGTGGCGCCCGCGGGCAGGCTGTCCCGCCAGATGGCGGGCAGCGCGTCACGATCCACCTCGCGAGTGCCGTTGTCACGCAGCTGCCGGATGTACCAGTCGGTGTTGCCCAGTGCGAGGCAGACCACGGTCACGTCGCGCCGGATGCCCTCGACCTCCTGCGCCCACCAGAGCGGGAAGGTGTCGTTGTCGCCGAACGTAAAGAGGATGCCGTACGGCGGCGCGGTGTTGAGGAGGTCGTAGGCGAAGTCCGCTGCCAGCCGCGCATCGGGGCCGTGCCGGCGGCTCGCATCGCGCCAGTTGAGCGCCACCGGGACCAGCGCGATCGCGAAGGCGCCGGCCGCGGCCGCCCTGGGCAGGCGCGATCCCGGGCGGAGCAGCTGGCGCACGAGCGCCGCGAGACCCATCCCCGCCCAGACGCCCCAGACCACGAAGCTCACGACGAAGAAGTAATCGCGCTCGCGGACCTCGTGGTCCTCGAAATCCGGGAAGAGATCGTAGCCGAGACTGAAGCCGGGCTTGAAGTTCATGTAGGCGACGAGCCCGAGCCCGGTGACCAGGAAGAGCGTGAGCAGCAGCCACCAGGCCGGCCGGTCCGCGCGCCGCTGGCGGAGCATGCCGAGCATGCCCAGCGAGAAGAACGGCAGGGTGACGAGGAAGACCCCGACCGGCACCTTGCCGATCATGGCGCTGAGGCCCTTGCCCCACTGCCAGTGGTAGTAGAGCAGGTAGTTCTGCACCTGGAGCCCGATGATGGACAGCGACCGGCCCGGGTTGTTCGGCCCGCTCAGCACCGTCGGATCATCGAAGGGCGTGCGCGGCGGGTACTGCTCGCGCCGGATCACCGCGAGCAGCGCATCGACCGTGGACGGCGCCGCCTCGTTGATGATCGGGTTCTGGCCGCTCCGGATGTAGAGGTACAGGTACGGCGTCATGCCGATGGCGGCGAGGAACAGCGTGGTGACGGCGAACTTCGTGGCTCGCGAGCTCGCGGCGAAGCCGGCCGCCGCGAGGAAGCAGATGACCCCCACGATGGTGAGCGGCTTGCTGCCGAGACCGGTCCCGATGAGCAGCATCCAGACCCCGGCCACCACGGCAAGCTGGGCCCATTCCGCGCGGCGGCGCTCCGGCTCCGGTGCCGGGTCCTGGCGGAGCGTGGCCCAGATGAACATCACGACGGCCGGCCCCACCAGCAGCGCCAGGAGGTGATTGCCCATCGAGATCCCGCCCAGGTACACGATCAGCAGCAGGATGCGCGGTGCCACTCCGGTGCCCCGCCGTGCGCGCCAGACGAGGCAGAGCCAGCAGATCGCCGCCACCGTGAAGGTGGCGATCCCGTAGACCTCGGTCTCGTTCGAATTCTGCCAGTTGGTGAACGTGAACGCGCCGATGACGGCGGCCGCGGCCGCCCCGCCGATCCGCAGCAGGCGCGCGGCCCCCTCGTCGAGCCCCTCGGCCTCTCCGCGCAGTGACTCGTGCGCCACCAGGAAGAAGCAGGCCGCCGCGCCGGCGCTCAGCAGCGCGCTCAGCATGTTGGTGCGATAGGCGAACTCGCCGACCGGCACCAGCGTGCCCCAGACATGGGCGATGAGCACGAAGAGTGGCGTGCCGGGAGGATGCGGAATGCCCAGGGTCTTCGCGGCCGCGATGAACTCGCCGGCGTCCCAGAAGGTCACCGTCGGGGCGAGGGTCAGCAGGTAGCCGATGAAGACGGCGAGCCCCACCGCGAGCGCCGCGAGGTAGGGAGGCCGGGTGCCGGAGGTCTGGGTCATGCGGTGGGCGCGGGGCCTCCGAGCGCGTGGGCCAGCAGGAGCGCGTCGCGGGCCGCCGCGACGTCGTGAACGCGGAAGAGCCGGGCCCCGCGGTCCCACGCCAGCGCGCAGGCCGCGGCGGTTGCGGTATCGCGCTCGGCGATCTCCCGGCCTGTCGCCGCGCCGAGGAAGCGTTTGCGCGACGGCCCGACCAGGAGCGGGCGCCCGAGCGAGGCAAAGGCCGCGAGCTGGTCGAGCACCTGCAGGCTCTGCTCCGCGGTCTTGGAGAAGCCGAGGCCGGGGTCCAGCACGATGCGCTCGGCGCCGATGCCGGCGGCGGCGGCACCGTGCAGCGACTGCCGCAGCTCGTCGAGCACCATCCCGACCGGATCGTCCCCGTACTCAGCCCGGTCCGCCGAGGCGATCTCGAGCGCGGGCCCGCGGGAATGCATCAGGATCGCCCCGGCGGCGGACCCGGCCACCACTTCGGCCATCTCCGGGTCGTGACGGAACGCGGTCACGTCGTTGACGGCGGCGGCGCCGGCTGCGAGCGCCGCGCGGGCCACACCGGCCTTCATCGTATCGATGGAGACGACGACACCGGGGAACCGGCGCACCAGCGCCTCGAGCACCGGCAGTATCCGCGCGAGCTCGTCCGCCTCCGCTACCAGCCGATCGCGGCCGGGCCGCGTCGACTCCCCGCCCAGGTCGAGGATGCCCGCGCCCTCGGCGAGCATCCGCTCCGCGTGGGCGATGGCCGCATCGACGCCGGCATGCGCGCCGCCGTCGCTGAAGCTGTCCGGCGTGACGTTGAGGATGGCGACGATCACGGGAGGGTCGAGCGGCACGTCGCCCGCTGCCGTGCGCCAGACTCGCGGCGGCTCGGGCGGAAGCGCCAGGCCGACGAGCATGGCGGCCTCGCGGAGCGGCTCCGGCACCGTCCAGGGACGCGCGAACGCGCTGAGCCGCGAGCGGCTCCCCGCAACGAGCGCCCAGCCGGGGCCGGTGAGCACTTCGAGCCCGAGTCGCCCCCCGAAATGCACGAGGGCCTCGAGCGATGCATCGTCGAGGCCCGTCATGTGAAAGGCGGCGGCCGCGGCGCCTTCCGCCGTGGTCGCCGCCGTGCCGCCGTCCCAGCCGTGCGCGCGGAGCGCGTCGCGCACGGCGCGCGTGGAGTGCAGCGCGAGCGGCGTGACGTTCACGCGCCCGCGGGTTCTGCCGGCGGCACTCCCAGGATCGGCACCCGAGGCGGAGCCGACGGCTCCCGCGCGGGCGACGCGTCACGCATCAGGGCCGGCGCGTCGGGCGCGCGCGGCGGCAGCGGCTTGCCGCGGAGGAGCAGCTGCACCTCCTCGGCGTCGATCGTCTCCCGCTCGAGCAGCGCCTGCGCGACGCGCTCCAGCAGGTCGCGCTCGTCCATCAGGATCTGGCGCGCGCGCGAGTACGCCGCATCGAGCAGGCCCTTCACTTCCTCGTCCACCACCTGCGCGGTATGCTCGGAAATCTCGCTGCGCCGGGCGAACTCGCGCCCGAGGAAGATCTCCTGCTCCCGGTCGCCGACCGCCATCATGCCGATGCGGTCGCTCATGCCGAAGGTGGTGACCATCTGGCGCGCGATGTTGGTGGCGACCTGGATGTCGCTGCCCGCGCCGGTGGTGACCTTGCCGGGCCCGAAGATCAGCTCTTCAGCCACGCGCCCGCCAAAGCTGATGGCCAGCCGCCCGATCAGGAACTCCCGGGTATGGCCATAGCGATCCTTCTCCGGCAGCGAGTACATCAGGCCGAGCGCGCGCCCGCGCGGAACGATCGTCACCTTGTGCACCGGATCGGCGCCCTCGGTGTGCACCGCGACGACGGTGTGGCCCGCCTCGTGATACGCGGTGAGCCGCCGCTCATCCTCGGTGAGGACCAGGCTCCGGCGCTCGAGGCCGAGCGTCACCTTGTCCTTCGCGTCCTCGAAGTCGCTCATGTCCACGAGGCTCTTGTTGCGCCTCGCCGCGAGCACGGCGGCCTCGTTGACGAGATTGGCGAGGTCGGCCCCCGCCATGCCCGGCGTGGCCTTGGCGATGGTCTCGAGGCGCACGTCGGCGGCGAGCGGGATCTTCCGCGTGTGCACCCGGAGGATGCCTTCCCTGCCCTTCACGTCCGGTGCGTCCACCACGATCTGGCGGTCGAAGCGGCCCGGCCGGAGCAGCGCGGGGTCGAGCACGTCGGGCCGGTTGGTGGCCGCGAGCAGGATGACGCCGTCGTTCGACTCGAAGCCGTCCATCTCGACCA
>CAMLLJ010000092.1 GCA_946480845.1 uncultured Gemmatimonadota bacterium | reverse complement strand
AGGCGGAGGCGGTTCCCCTCGCGCCGGACCGTCCCCTCGAGCACGGCGCCGACGCCGAGCTGCCGGCCGATCTCGCGCACGTCGAGCCCCGTGGTCCCCTTGAAGGCGTACGCCGAAGTCCGCGACGCGACGCGCAGGCCGGGGACGCGGGTGAGCGCCGACGCCAGCTCGTCGGTCATGCCATCGGAGAAGTACTCATCGCGCGGGTCGCCGCTGGTGTTCACGAAGGGCAGCACGGCGACGGCGCCGGAATCGGCCGGGGCGGGTGCAGCGCCCGGCCGGAGCGCGAGCCAGGCGGCGAGACCGATGGCCACGAGCGCCGGCACGGCGACGGCGATCCGGGTGCGCCGCGCGGAGGCCGGAGACGCCGTCGCCTCGAGCCCGGCGAGGAATTCCTCGGCGCTCTGCGGCCGCTGGCCCGGATCCTTGGCCAGGCAGCGCATGACCAGCGCGGCGAGTGCCGGCGGCACGTCCTTCCGGCGCTCGCCGACCGGTGCCGGCTTCTCGGCGAGGTGGGCCGCGATGACCGCCTGCGGCGAGCGGCCCGCGAACGGCGCCGCACCCGCGAGCAGCTCGTAGCCCACGACGCCGAGGGCGTAGAGGTCGGCGCGGTGGTCGGTGTCTGGATCGCCCGCCGCCTGCTCCGGCGCCATGTAGGCCGGCGTGCCGAGCGACATGCCGACCACGGTGACGACGCCGTCCGCCGCGCCGACGCGCGCCGACGAGAGCGCCTTGGCGACGCCGAAATCGGTGACGGCGGCGGCCCCGCCCGAGAGCAGGATGTTCTCCGGCTTGATGTCGCGGTGGACGACGCCGTGGGCGTGCGCGTGGGCCAGGCCCCGCGCGACGTCGCGGAGGACCGCGACCGCTTCACCGATGGAAAACGGCCCTTCGCCGATCCGGGCCCGGAGCGACGCGCCCCGGACGTAGGGCATGGTGAAGTACGGCAGTACGTTGACGGAGCCGGCAGCGGCGTCGGTGACCTCGCCGGCGGAGAGCACAGGCACGATGTTGGGGTGCTGCAGCGCCGCCGCCACCAGGATCTCGCGGCGGAACCGGTCCACGCTGACGCCCGCAGCGAGCTCGGGGGCGAGCACCTTCACCACGACGCGCCGCTCGAGCGCCACCTCCTCCGCCACGAACACGCGCGACATCCCGCCGCCGCCGAGCTCCCGCTCGATGACGAAGCCCGGGCCCAGGTCGGCCTGAAGGCGGTCGCGCAGGGCGTCGGTCACCCGGCGGCCCCGCGAGGCGCGGCAGGAACCCCGGCGCCCGGTCTCACGTAGGGGACTGCTCCACGTCAGTGCTCATTCCCGCTGGTCGGCCCCGTTCCGGAGGTGCACGTGCGCATCACCACGCTCGCGTGGGCGGCATGGTCCACGGCTGCAATCATGACGATCACCTCGGCGGCCGGGGCACAGGCGGCGGCGCCGGCAGACACGAACGCGGCGCGGCGGGACAGCCTCATGAATGCCGTGCTGGCGACGATCGCCGGCCGCGAGCGGATGCCCGCCGAGAGCGTGTTCAAGAATATCAAGGTCCTGCAGCAGGTCCCGGCCGGCCGCCTGCTGCGCATGATGAACTACGGCTACGCCCGCTCTCTCGGCGTCTCCTGCGACCACTGCCACGTGGTCGGCGAATGGGACAAGGAGGATCGGGCCCAGAAACAGATCGCCCGCCAGATGCGGGCGATGGTGGACACGATCAACCGCGGTCTGCTCGCGAAGATCGAGGGCCTGGAGAGCGACAATCCGGTGGTGAACTGCTCCACGTGCCATCGGGGGCTGACGAAGCCGGCGCTGGAGTTCTAGGCGCCGTCATCCCGAGCGGAGTCATCCCGAGCGCAGCGAGGGATCTGCTGACCCGGGGTTCGAACTACGCGTCGAGCAGATCCCTCGCTCCGCTCGGGATGACCCTTCTACGGCCAGTACACCGCAATCCCGTCCGGCCCGGCCCCCGTCGCGTACCGCCGCAGCTCCTTCCCCGACATGAGCTCCACCATCGCCGCCTCATTGGTTCCCTGCAGGGCCACGAACGCGTAGCGCCCGTCCGCCGTGATCGTCGAGCCCACCGGCTGCGCCCCTTCCCCGCCGCCGCCACCGAACGACACCGCGTGCCGCTCGGTCCGCGTGGCGACGTCGAAGATCCGCACCACCCCCGCCTGTGGAGCCGGCACCACGGCGGTCTCGCCGTCCGGTGAAATCGCCACCCGGTACGGCAATCCGGCGGCCGGGAGCGTGTCCACCGCCTTCCAGCTCTCCGTATCTATGATGGTCACCGTGTGCGCACCGTTGCTTCCGACCCAGACCTCGCGGCCGTCCGGCGTCACGGCGATCCCCTCGGTGGCCGGGGCCACGGGCAGCGTGCGCGTGGCGGTGCCGCCCGGGATGTCCAGCTCGGTGATGGACCCCGACCCGATGTTGGCGGTGTATCCGCGGCGGCCGTCTGCGGTGACGGCGACCATATGCGAGCCAGGCTGTCCGGTCGGGATGGCGCCCAGGACGCCGCGCTCGATGGACACCAGCACCGTGGCGCGGGCCATTTCTGACGTGACGATGACCGTCGAGTCGCCCGGGAGCACCACGATGCCGTGGGGCCGGCGGTACTCGCCGAGATCGATGGTGCGGGCCACCTTGCGGGTGCGGAGATCGACGACGGTGAGCGAACTGCCCGGGGCCTGCGCCCCGTAATTGCAGACGACGGCCCAGCGGCCATCGGAGGTGACCGCGACCTCGTGAGGCCCTGCCCCCGTCGGAACGGTGGCGAGCAGGCTTCCCGAGGCCGGGTCGATGACGGAGAGCGAGGCTTCCTGCTTGTTGGCCACGAGCAGGAGCGCCCCCCTGGGTGCGTCCTGGGCTGCAGCGGGCATGACGAAGAGCGCGACCAGCGATGTCGAGAGGAGCAGGGTCCGCATGTGAACTCCGGGGGTGGGTGGCACGTTCCCCACGGACGGGCGGCCCCGCTCCCAGGTTTCGGCGCTACTCCTCGTCTTCGTCCTCGGCTGCCGTCCCCGCCATCGCCGCCTGGTTGAGGCCGCCCTCGGCGAGCTGGGTCAGCTTCTCGTCGGTGGCTTCCTCCTCGTCGAGCGTCTGCTGCAGGAGCGAGGCCGCGTCCTTGTAGCCGAGCAGGTCGGCGTAGTTGCGGACGCATCCGTACGCCGCGATCTCGTAGTGCTCGACCTTCTGGGCCGCGGTGATCAGCGCGGCGTCGATCACGGCCGGATCGCCGTCCTCCTCGAGGATCTCCTTCCCTTCCTCGATCAACCCTTCCATGCCCTTGCACTTCTTGCCGGTGCCCTTCTCACCGAGCTCGGCGAAGATCCGGTCGAGCCGCTCGATCTGGCCCTCGGTCTCCTTCAGGTGCCGCTCGAACGCCTTGCGCAGCTCCGGCGACTGGGCCGCCTTGGCCATGCGCGGCAGCGCCTTGGTGATCTGCCGCTCGGCGCTGTGGATGTCCTTCAGCTCGTTCACGAACAGGTCGTGCAATGAGTCCATGCTCATCTGGGTCCTCCGGTTGGTGGCCTTCCCCATCCCATGTCGTCGGGGTCGCCCGCACGTTAGCGTCCGGAGTGGTGTGCTGCGGTGAGCGTTGTCACGCGGAGTCACCCCGCGCGACGCACGTCCCTGGGCGACTTGTCGGTGCGGAGTCCGAGGAAGCGGGGATGGCGGAGCTTGTCTTCGTGGGTCCACTCGCTGAAGGCGACCTGCACCACCAGCGTCGGCGATACCCAGTGGGTGCCCTTCTCGCGCGGCGAGCTGGCGGCATCGAACGGCGAGGTCCGGCGGGCCCGGCGGGCCAGCGCGGGCGCCAGGCGCTCCAGCGTCTCCTGGTCATACCCGCTGCCGACCTTCCCCGCAAACTGGAGCTTGCCGGCCTCGTCGTAGTAGCCGACCAGGAGCGCTCCCAGCACCTCCCTGGAGCCGCGGGGATCGGTCCACCCCCCGATGACGAATTCCTCCATGTTCACGCACTTGAGCTTCACCCAGTCGGGCGAGCGCCCGGCACGGTACGGCGCCTTGGCGCGCTTTCCGATCAGGCCCTCGGAGCCCTTCTCGCAGGCGGTGCGGAAGAGCGCCTCGAATCCTTCGGCAAAGACGGGAGTGATGCGGATCGGACCGGAGGGCCGGACGGCGGCCTTGAGGGCCCGCTGGCGCTCGGTGAGCGGCTTCCGGCGCAGGTCCTCGCCGTCGCGGAAGAGGCAGTCGAAGAGCCAGAACTCGATGGGAACGCCGCTCCGGCGGGCGCGGGCCGCGTCGCGGAGGCCGATCCGCCGCTGGAGGAGCGAGAAGCTGGAGACGCCGGTGGCCGGGTCGATCGCGACGACTTCGCCGTCGAGCACCGCCGCGCCCCGGACCGCCTTCGCCAGTGCCTCGGCGATCTCCGGATAGGCGCCGTCGAGCGGCTTCCGGTTCCGGGAGAAGAGCCGCACCCCATCGGCGTCGGCAAAGGCGAGGCAGCGGACGCCGTCGAGCTTGGGCTCGTACACCCAGCCGTCGGGGAGCGGCCCCGGCTCGACCAGGGTGGCGAGCATGGGCTCGACCCAGCGGGGCATCACGCTGGCTGCCCGGGCCTAGCCTGCCTTCCGCGCGGCGCTCTTGCGGGCGCGGCGCGCCGGCGCGGGAGCGGGCTTGCGCTTGGCGCCGCCCTTCCGCGCGGCCGCCACGCTCCTGGCCAGCGCATCGGCGAGATCGATGACCTTGGCGTCCTTGGGCGGCGGCGAGGTCACGACCTCCTTGCCCTCGAGCTTGGCGTCGATCAGCTCCGCCAGCGCCTCGCGGTAGTGGTCCCGGTACTCCTCCGGCTCGAACGGCTTCCGGAGCAGGTCGATCAGCTTGAACGCCATGTCCAGCTCGCGCTCGTCGATGTTCACCTTGCCCAGGTCCACGCCGCGCTCGAGCTCCACCTCATCGGGATAGAAGAGCGTCTCCAGCATCAGGGTGCCCTCCTGGCCACGGAGGGCGCAGAGCTGCTCCTTCTTGCGCATGGTGATCGCCGCGATCCCGGTGAGGTTGCGCTCGCTCAGGGCCCGGAGCAGGAGGGCGTAGGCCTTCTCGCCGCGGGCGTCGGGCTCGAGGAAATAGCTCTTCTCGTAGTAGACGGGATCGATCTCCGCCGCCTTCACGAAAGCGTTGATGGCGATGGTGTGCCGGCTGGGCAGCGGCAGCTTCTCGAAGTCCTCGTCGGTGAGGGTGACGTACTCCCCCTTGGTGTACTCGTAGCCGCGGACCACCTCTTCCCAGGGCACCTCGACGTCCTCCGTCGGGCACCACCGCTTCTGCTGCAGCCGCGTGCCGCAGGCGGAGTGCAGCAGGTTGAAGGAGATGTCCTTCGCGCTGGTGGCGCTGAACAGCTTCACCGGGATGTTGACCATCCCGAAGGTGATCGCCCCGCTCCACATGGCTCGACGGCCCATGACTCGCTCCCCGCGTCTCCGCGATGCGTGTTCGTGATCGTGTGGAGGACCTGCGGCCAGTCGTCACGTCCGCAGGGTGCCCGGAGGGCGGGCTTTCGCCCCCCTGCCGTTTGTCCACAGCAGTTCCACAGACTGTCCACAGACATTTCCACATAAGTCGATGCCACGACACGACTTACGACGCTGCAAGGTTGCAAATATACGGCCAGTCCGATGTGGGGCCAGTCACAGGGGGCAATCGGGGGCCGCCGGGCGGGGGATGCGCATCACCGCGGCCGGACCGCCGGAGCGGCATCATCGTGGCGCATCACGAACCTGAAACCCCCAGGAGGGGCTCCATGTCCTTCTCGCTCTATTTTCTCGGATTCCTGCTGCTGATCGTCGGCGTGGCGTGGGGCCTGATCACCGCCGGCGTGCCCACGATCTACGTGCTCATCGCCTCGGTGATCCTGCTCGGCCTCGGCATCATGTCCGGGGTGACGCGGACCCGTTCCAAGGACCGGCCGCAGGACCCGCCGGCCTGATCCGAGGCTGACCGCCGGCAGAAACGCAGGACTGGCCGGGCGCGTAGTGGGGAGCGTATCGTCAGGCTCCATTCACTCCGCGCCGAGGTCTGCATGCCCGTCATCCGTCGTCTTGCGCCGGTCCTGCTGCTCGCGCCGTGGCTCGGCGCAGGCACCGCCGCGGCGCAGGCCGCTCCTGCCGTGCGCTCCCTCTCCGTCCCGGTCACCTATTACAAGCTGGCCAACGGGCTCAAGGTCGTGCTGTCGCAGGACACCACGACCCCGACCGCGGTCGTGACCGTCTACTACAACATCGGGTTCCGCAACGAGCCCAGGAACCGCACCGGCTTCGCTCACCTGTTCGAGCACATGATGTTCCAGGGCTCGGGCAACCTCGGCAAGATGGAATTCATCAAGCTGGTGGAGAAGAGCGGCGGGCTGCTGAACGGCTCCACCCGGTTCGATTTCACCAACTACTACCAGGTGATCCCGTCCAACGCGCTGGAGACGGTGCTCTGGGCGGAAGCCGACCGGATGCGCGGGCTCGACATCGACAGCGCCAACCTCAAGAACCAGCAGGACGTGGTGAAGAACGAGGTGCGGGTGAACGTCCTGAACCAGCCGTACGGCGGGTTCCCCTGGATCGACCTGCCGATGCGCGCCAACACCAACTGGTACAACGCCCACAACTTCTACGGCGACCTCGAGCACCTCGACGCGGCGACGCTCGAGGACGTGCGCAGCTTCTTCCGCACCTACTACGCGCCCAACAACGCCGTGCTGGTGGTGACCGGCGACTTCGACGCCGCCCAGGCGCGCGGCTGGATCGAGAAGTACTTCGGCCCGCTGCCGCCGAGCCCGCAGCCGCCCCCACCGGACATCAGCGAGCCGAAGCAGACCTCGGAGAAGCGCTTCACGAAGACCGATCCGCTCGCCCAGCGGCCGGCGCTGGGCATCGCCTACCACGTGCCGGAGCGCTACACCCCCGAGTGGTACGCGTTCGGGCTGATCAACCAGATCCTCGGCCAGGGCCGCGACAGCCGGCTCTACGACGAGCTGGTGCGGAAGCGCGGCCTCACCGGCGGGATCGGCGCGGGCATCAATTACGCCCTGGGCAGCCAGTACGACTACAACGGGCCGATGCTCTGGATCGTCTCGGCCTTCCACGACTCGTCGAAGCCGGCGGACTCGCTGATCGCGGCGCTCGACGCGGCCGTCGAGCCGCTGCGCACCGCCCCGGTGGACCAGCCGACGCTCGACCGCGCGCTGGTCAAGCTGCGCTCGTCGCTCTATTCGCAGGTCGAGAACTTCGGCGGGTTCGGGCGGGCCAACCTGCTCGCGTCGTTCGCGCTCTTCGACGACGACCCGGAGCGGATCAACCGGCTCGAGGGGGAGTTCGCCAAGGTGACGCCGGAGCTGATCATGCGAACGGCGCAGGAGTATCTCGCGCCCGCCAACCGCACCATCCTGACCGTCGTGCCCGGGAAGCCGGCGGACGCCGCCGCGCAGGGGGCCACACCATGATCCGGGAGACCAGCACCATGCACAGGACCGCGGCCGCCGTGCTGCTCGCCGGTGCGCTCACCCTCGGCCTGGGCGGCACGGCCCACGCGCAGAAGGAAGTGCCGCCGGCGGTGGGCACGCCGAAGGACTTCAAGCTCCCGCCCAAGCGGGAGTTCACCCTTCCCAACGGCCTCGCGGTGACGCTGGTGCCGTTCGGGACGGTGCCCAAGGCCACGATCTCGCTGGCGGTGCGCACCGGCCGGATCGACCAGCGGGAGAACGAGGTCTGGCTCCCCGAGCTCACCGCCGACCTGATGAACGAGGGCACCGCCACCAAGACCTCCGCGCAGGTGGCCGAGCAGGTGGCGGGGATGGGCGGGACCATCAACGTCGGCGTCGCCTCGGACGTCGTCAACATCGGCGGGGACGTGCTGAGCGAGCGCGCCCCGGAGATGGTGCGGCTCGTGGCCGAGGTGGCGCGCACGCCGCGCCTGCCGGAGTCGGAGATCGAGCGCATCAAGGGCGACCGGCTCCGCAACCTCGCCATCTCGAAGAGCCAGCCGCAGCCGATCGCCTCGGAGAAGTTCCGCGAGCTGCTCTACGGCGATCATCCCTACGGGCGGCTCTTTCCCACCGAGGCGGGACTGCAGGGCTTCACCATCGCGCAGGTGCGGGACTATCACACCCGGAACTTCGGCGCGGCGCGCTCGCACCTGTACGTGGCCGGCGTGTTCGACGCCGCCGCAGTCGAGGCGGCGATCCGCCAGGCGTTCGGCGACTGGAAGCGCGGCCCCGCGCCCACCTCGCGGCCGCCTGCGCCGAAGAGCCAGCGCACGCTGGCGCTCATCGACCGGCCCGATGCGGTGCAGTCCACCGTGATCATCGGGCTGCCGGTGCCGGGCGCCGCCGACAAGGACTACATCCCGCTGCAGGTGACCGACGCGCTCCTCGGCGGCTCCTTCGGGTCCCGCATCACCTCGAACATCCGCGAGGACAAGGGGTACACCTACTCGCCGTTCAGTTCCGTGGCCAACTTCCGCGGCGAGTCGTACTGGTACGAGCAGGCGGACGTCACCACGGCGGTGACCGGCGCGTCGATGAAGGAAATCTTCGGCGAGATCGAGCGCCTGCAGAACGAGGCGCCGCCGATGGCGGAGCTGGACGGGATCAAGAACAACCTGGCGGGGATCTTCACGCTGCAGAACGGGTCGCGCGGGGGGATCATCGGCCAGCTCAGCTTCGTGGACCTGCAGGGCCTCGACGACAGCTACCTGACCAATTACGTGCGCAACGTGCTCGCCGTGACGCCGCAGGAAGTGCAGCGCATCGCGCGCGAGCACCTGCGGCCGGAGAAGATGGCGATCGTGGTGGTGGGCGACCGGAAGACGGTGGCCGAGCAGGTGGCGCCCTACAACAGCGTCGTGCCCTGAAGCACCTCGCGAAGCACCGCGAGCGCGAGGTCGATCGCGCGCCGGTGGGTCCGGAACGCGAGCGCCGTCATGCGGAGCGTGAACCGCCCGTCGAGCTCGGTTGACGAAAGGAACACCCGGCCGTCCCGCCGCACCGCCTCGACGATGCGGCGGTTGGCTGCGTTCGCCGCGGCGAGCGGGACCCCGGCCGGCGCCCAGCGGAAGGTGACGATCGAGAGCTCGGGCTCGGGGCCCGTCTCGAACCCCAGCTTCGCCACCTCGCGCCGGAAGTAGCGGGCGAGCAACAGCTTCTCGTCGAGCGCCGCCCGGAACGGCCCGGTGCCGAGCAGGATGAGCGGCAGCCACATGCGGAGCGCGCGGAAGTGCTTGCTCAGCTCGGGCGAGAGGTCGGCGGGCGAGATCTCGCCGGGATGCTCGAGGGCGTCCTGCATGTAGTGGCCGCTGTACGCGTTGCTCGCTGCGAGCGCGCGGACGTCCCGCACCAGCACCATGCCGATGCCGAAGGGGAGGAAGAGGCCCTTGTGCGGGTCGAGCACCGCCGAGTCGGACCGTTCGATGCCGCGGAGCACCCGCTTCCCGTGGTCGGTCAGCAGGAAGAACCCGCCGTACGCGGCATCCACGTGGAACCAGCACCGCTCCCGCGCCGCGATCTCCCCGATGGCATCGAGCGGATCCACCGCGCCCACGTCCGTGGTGCCCGCCGCCGCGACGACCAGCCAGGGCGCGAGGCCCCGGCGGCGGTCCTCGGCGATCGCGTCCGCCAGCGCGCCCGGCCGCATGCGGTAGCGCTCATCCACCGCCACCCGCCGCACCTGCGCTTCCCCAAGCCCGGCAAGGCGGAGCGCCTTCTCGATGCAGTGATGCGCCTGCGACGTCAGGTAGACGACGGCGCGGGGAACGTCCGCTGAGCGAATGCCGTGCGCGTCGCGCGCCGCCGCGATCGCGGTGAGCGTGGCGATGCTCCCGCCCGACGCGATGTTGCCGCCCGCGCCCGCCGGATACCCCACCAGGTCGGCCACCCAGCGCACCAGCATGTTCTCCATCCGCACCAGGCCCGGCCCGGCGAAGAAGACGCCGGCGTACTTGTTGCTGACGGCCGCGAGGAAATCACCCAGCGCAGAGTGGTAGAGCCCGCCGCCCGGGATGTAGGCGAGGTAACCGGCGGAGGAGGGATGCCCGCCGGGGTGGACGACTTCACGCTCGAACAGCTCGATCGCCTCGCCGAGCGGAAGTGCATGCTCGCCGATGGGAACATCGAGGAGGCCCGCGCCCTTGCCGTCGGTCTCGACGTAGGCGTCGAGCGTGCGCACCTGCCGGAGAAAGCGCTCCGACGATGCGACGGCCGCCTTGCGGAGGTCGCGGCGCCGCGCGGCCCCCGGCTCGAGCGGGCGGGCCTGCCGCTCGAGCCGGCGCAATGCCCCGAGGAGCTCGTCCGGCTAGCTCACGCCGTCGCGGGCGCGTGGGCTGACGCGGCGGGCGGTGCGGCCCCCGCGGGCCGGTAGTTCCCGGGGGTGAGCCGCGCGGCGATGGACAGTCGGTTCCACGCGTTGATCGTGGCGATCGCCAGCGTGAGGTCGGCGAGCTCCTGCTCGGTGAAGTGCGGCTGCACCGCATCGTACTCCGCGTCGGGCGCCTGCCGGTCGCCGATTGCCGTGACGGTCTCGGTCCACACGAGCGCGGCGCGCTCGCGGTCCGAGTAATACGGGCATTCGCGCCAGGCGTCGAGCGAG
>CAMLLJ010000091.1 GCA_946480845.1 uncultured Gemmatimonadota bacterium | reverse complement strand
TCGGGCTCCGGGGCCACGCTCCTCGGGAGCGTCACCGTGAACACCGTGCCCCGCCCCGGCCGGCTCTGCACCGTGATGGACCCGCCGTGGGCCTCGGCGATCCACTTGGTGATCGCGAGGCCCAGCCCGACGCCCGGGCGGTCGCCGGTGCGCGACCGCGCCGGGTCGGCGCGCCAGAAGCGCTCGAAGATGTGCGGGAGGTCGCCGGGGGCCACGCCGATGCCGGTGTCGCGGACCCTCATGATCGCCGCGTGGCCTTCGTCTTCCAGCTCGATCGAGACGGAGCCGCCGCCGGGCGTGTACTTCACGGCGTTGGTCACCAGGTTGAGCAGCAGCTCCCGGATCCGGTGCCGGTCCACCGCGAGCAGCACGGGCGCCTCCGGCTTGCTCGCCGTGACCGCAACGTTGCCGGCCTCGGCGAGCAGGCCGGCCGTCTCGGCGGCATCGTCCACCAGCTCGCGGAGGTCGGTCGGCTCGACCGCGAGCGGCGCCCGCCCCTCGTCCGCGCGCGCGAGGGTGAGCAGGTTCTCCACCATCTCCGTCATCTGGTTGATCTGTTCCAGCGTCTCGTCGAGCGCCTCGATGCTCTCCGCCGGCGTGCCCGGGTGGGTGAGCGCCCGCTCCACACCGGCGCGCAGCACCATGAGCGGCGTCTTGAGCTCGTGGCTCGCGTCGGCGGTGAACCGGTGCAGGCTCGCGAAGCTCTGCTCCAGGCGCGCGAGCATCCCGTTCACGGTGAGCGCCAGGCGCGCCAGCTCGTCGCCCGAGAGCGGCACCACCACGCGCCGGTGCAGGCTCCGGCCGTCCTTGATGGCGTCCACCTCGTCCATGATGGCGCGCATCGGCGTGAGCGCGTTGCCCGCCAGCCAGTAAGCCAGCGCCACGGCGCCGAAGATGACGATCGGGGAGATCACCAGCATGGCGCGGAGCAGGATGCGCGGGTCGAACGAGCTGCGGAGGAGCGGTGCGGCCACCAGCACGGCGCCGATCTCCTCGCCGGCCTTGTCCACGGGGACGACGGTGAAGCGGACGCCGCCGCCCGGCACGTTGAGCGGGAGGGTCGCGGCGGTGACGGCCTGCTGCGCGGGGGAGATCTGCGAGGCGAGCTGGTCGATCGCCGCGAACCCGATCCCGCGCGCCGACTCGGAGAGGAAGAGGATGTTGCCGCGGCGGTCCACCACCATGACGTAATCGCGGAACGCCTCGAAGTAGGCGCCGATGCTGGGGCTCAGCGTCGAGGTCTGGCCCAGGTCGATGCCCGGCGCCGAGTCGAAGGGGGTGACCGTGCCGGTATCGGTGCGCACCAGCCGGCCGAGCACCCGGTGCGAGTCCTCGAGCCAGCGCACCGCGAGGCTCGCCTCCAGCGCGATGCGCTCGTCCAGCTCCAGCTCGCTCGGCTTCTGCAGCTCGAGGTAGAGCGACCCGGCGAAGCCGGCCAGCGCCAGCACCAGCGCGCCGGCATACCACATGGTGAGCCGGCCGCGCAGCGTGGTCACGTCAGGCCTTCACCACGTAGCCCACGCCCCGCACGGTGTGGACCAGCTTCTGCGCCTGCCCCGAATCGATCTTCTTGCGGATGCGGTTGATCACCACGTCCACGATGTTGGTGCCGGGATCGAAGTGGTAGTCCCAGGCGTACTCGGTGATGAGCGTCCGCGACATCACCCGCGGCGAATGGCGCATCAGGTACTCGAGCACGGTGTATTCCTTGGGCGTGAGCTCGATGGGCTCGCCGGCGCGGCGTACCTCCCGCGTGGCGGTGTCCAGCTCGAGGTCGGCGACGCGGATGACCGGCGTCCGGAGCTGCTGCGGCCGGCGGCCCAGCGCCTCCACCCGCGCGAGCAGCTCCTCGAAGGCGAACGGCTTGGTGACGTAGTCATCGGCGCCCGAGCGGAGCGCCTGCACCTTGAAATCGAGGGCGTCCTGCGCCGTGAGCACCAGCACCGGGACGGTGTTGCCGCGGTCGCGCAGGGTGCGGAGGACCTCGAGGCCGGTCATGCCGGGAAGCCGGAGGTCGAGCACCAGCAGCTCGTACTGCCCGCCCGAGGCGAGCCGCAGGCCTTCCATGCCGTCGTCCACGAGGTCGGCGTGGAACCCGTGCTGCTCGAGCCCGCGCTTCACGTACTGTCCGACGGTACGGTCGTCCTCGATCACCAGAATCTTCACGTCACGCCCCCCGTCGGGAGATGTACCCTGAACGTCGCGCCCCGCCCCGGCTGGCTGTCCACCTCGATGCGCCCGCGGTGCTCCTCCACGATCCCGTAGGCGATCGACAGGCCGAGGCCGGTGCCGCGGCCCAGCGGCTTGGTAGTGAAGAACGGCTCGAAGATCTTGGTCCGCGCGTCCACGGCGATGCCGGGCCCCGAGTCCTCGACCTCGACGATCACCTCGCCGCCATGCCGCATGCTGAGCGCCGTCCGCACCGCGAGCCGGCCACCGCCCTCCATCGCGTCCAGCGCGTTGATCATCAGCGCCATCAGCACCTGCACGATCTGCTCGGCGTTGACGACGACCTCCGGCAGGGCGGGCTCCAGCTCGCGCTGGAGCACCACCGACTTGAAGCGCTTGTGGTGCCGGAGCAGGCCGAGGGTCTGCTCGACCAGCAGGTTGAGGTCGGCCGGCGCCTTGACCTTGCCCTTGGGCCGGCTGAAGTCGAGCAGGCCGTCCACGATGCTGGTGCAGCGCTGCACCTCCCGGTCGATGATCGCGAGATACTCGCGCAGCGCCGGCTCGCCGGCGCCCGACACGTCGGCCAGGCGCCCCTCCCCCGCCGCCACGCAGGCCGCGATGGTGGCGAGCGGGTTGTTGATCTCGTGCATGATCCCCGCGGCGAGCTGGCCGACGGCGGCGAGCTTCTCGCTCTGGAGGATGTGCGCCTGCACATCGCGCCACTCGGAGACGTCCTCGCCGATGGTGATCACGTGGGTGATCGCATCGCCGCCGGCGCGCATCGGGATCCGGGTCAGCCGGTAGGTGCGCGTGCCGTGCACCCCTTCCACCGCCATCTCGGTCTGGCGCACCTCGCCGGTCTCGAAGATCCGGTCGAACTCCTGCTTGAGCTGCGCCGGCGGCTGCCGCGTCAGCACCTCGAACACGGTCCGCCCCACCACGTCGGTCCGCCGGAGGCCCTGCGTGCCGATCTCCCGGTTCCGGTTCCAGACGGTGATGCGGTAGTCGCGGTCCACCGCGTACAGGCCGACCGGTAGGAGGTCGATGATCAGCTCGGTGAACCGCCGCTCGGCATCGGTGGCCTCGGCGCGCTCGGCCCGCTCGCCGGCCTGCGCTTCGGCCATGCGCACGGCGCCAAGGAACCCCGCGAGCATGTCGGCGACGATGCGGGGAAGGATGCTGCCCGCTGCGGCCCCGCCGACCACCTGCAGCGCGCCGAGCCCTCGCGCACTCTCCGTCCCGATCAGGATCACGGTCCCTTCGGCCGGAATCAGGGCAGGCCCCGACACGAAGTCGGGGCCGGACACGTCGTCCGGCACGGAGAGCGCGCGCAGTCCGTCGGCGCCTTCGTCCCCGCGCCAGATGGTGACGCGCTCGGCCCGCAGCGCCTCACGGAGCAGCCCCGCGGTGTCGGCCAGCACGCCGTCAGGAGCGCCGCCCACCGCGAGCCGACGGGCGACGCGTGCAGCGGCTTCCAGGGCGCCGATCGCCGTTCCGCCGTTCCGCCCGTCCGCCGGTCCGCCCGTCAGTTGCCCTCCATCATCACCGCCGCCAGCGCCGTGATGCGCCACGCGCCGTCGATGCGGCGCAGGACGAAATGGTCGGCCGGCGCGCGCGAGCGCGCCTCACCGGTCCCGCGCCGCGTCTCCACCCATGCCGCGGCGAAGTCGCCCTCCTGCCGGGCGTCCACGCGCAGGGGCCGGATCTCCACGTCCGTGCCGGGGCGCGACGCGAGCCAGGCGCCGTAGGCGTCCGGCCCCTGGAACCCGCGCCACCCCGCGCCTGGCGTCGTGCGGACCTGCACCAGGGCGGAGTCCCAGAAGTGGATCCGGGTCGCGTCCCACGACCGGGTGGAAACGCCCGAGTAGTAGTCGGCGATGACGGTCCTGATCGCCTCCTCGTCGCGGCGGCTCCCCTCGGGCGACCGGTCCTCGATCGCGCACCCGGAGGCAAGCGTCAGGAGGGCGAGCACGCTGAAGGCCGGACGGAATCCGGGCATGGCGATCCTGGGTGAGCGGAAGGGGGAAAAGATACTGCGCATCAGCCGGGGCCGTGGAGGATCAGCTCGTGCTCGCCCGTGGCCTCGAAGCGGGCCCGGCCGCTGCCAAGCGCTACACCGTCCAGCTCGGCCGCGTCCACCGGCAGGCCGGGCAGCTCGCAGTCCACGGCGATCGCCGGGCCCATCACCTTACGGACGCCGAGCCGGGTCACCGCGCTCCTCCGGCGGAACCGGAGCTCGAGGATGGTCCGCCCGATCCGGAGCCGCGACAGCCCCGCGCGGCCCCAGCCGGCGGGAAGTCGTGGCCGCAGCACGACCGCGCCGTTCGGGGCATCGGGCGCAACGCCCCACTGGTCCTCGATCACGGCGCGCAGGTCCTCGCCTGCGCCAGCGCCCGGCGCGGTTCCCGCCAACGGCTCAGCCATGGCGACCATGGCCGACAACTCGTCCCGCAGGGTCGTGTCGGCGGTCCAGGCGAAGTGCCGGCGCGCGAGATGGGCAAAGTGGCGCGCGTCCTCGGGTCCGCCCGCCGTGACTGCCCCACCCAGCGAAACTTCCGCGGGCACGGTTCCGCCGGCGCACCGGGCCAGGAAGCGCAGCGTGTCCCGTGCCGGTTCGCGCAGCCCGGACGCCAGCAGCCCGAGGGCCGTGCGGCAGGCATGCCGCGTCTCGAAGAAGCCCGGGCCGCGACCGGCTCCTCCAGCGCGCAGGAACGGCGCGCGGCCGATGCCAGGCAGTTCCACCAGCATGGCATCGGCCTCGAGCTTGGCCGCTTCGAATCGCGCTGCGGCGGCCGTATCGTCGGGCGCGATGAGCGCCGCGCCGCCGCGCAGTACCTGCTCGTCGTGGCCGGTGCGCTGCCGCGCGAGCCCCGCGAGTCCGCGGCGCGTGAGGTGCTCGAGCGACCGGTCGAGATCCGCCTGGTCGAGCGCGCCGATCGCAACGACGGTCTGGCTGCCGGCCGCATGGCATCGCACCGCGACCCCGCCGGGCCGGACGTCGGCCGACAACCGGCCGCCGCGCGTGGCAAAGAGCGCGCGGGAACGCCCATCGGGCGCCACGACGAGCAGCCGGGCCCCGTCATCCGATAACGCCGGCACGGGCACGTCCGCGCCGGCGTCCGGCGCGAGCCCGGCCGGCCGCAGGTCCACGGTCCATTCTGCGGACGTGCCCCCGTCCGCACCGGCGACGAGCGTCCAGGCCACGAGCGGCAGCTCGAGCGCGGCGCCGCTCGCCGACACCCGTCCCCGCAGGGAGAGCGCCGCCATCAGCCGGAACGGTGGCGCCCAGACGTCGCCGGCCTCCTGCCCCGCCGGAAACACCAGGCGCCGGGCCGCGGCCGATCGCTTCGTCGGCTCGAGCCAGGCGCCGTCGAGTCCGGCCACCCCGGGAACATCCACTCGGCTAGCCGAGCTTGGCGATCTCGGCGAGCAGCTCGCTGTTCTCGCGGCGCATGCCGGAATGCTCCTCGGCGTGGGTCCAGCGCACGATCCCGTCCCGGTCGACCAGCACGTAGGCCCGCTGCGAGAACTGCTTGTCCTCGAGCAGCGTGCCGTACCGGCGGCTCACCTCGCGCTTGAAGTCGCTGAGCAGGTCGAGGGTCAGGTGCTCCTTGGCCTTGAACTCCTTGAGCGTCGGAATCGAATCGACGCTGATCGGCAGCACCTCGGCCCTGACGCCACGGAAGGCGCCGATGTCGCCGCTGATCGCGCTCAGCTCCGTGGTGCAGACGCTGGTGAACGCGAGCGGGAAGAAGGCGAGCAGGACGGTCTTCCCCCGGAGCGCCGAGAGCGTGACGGCGTTGCCGGAGGTCGAAGGCAGCGTGAAGTCGGGCGCCTCGCTTCCCAGCGCCGGCAGCTCGAGGGCGGTGGCGGTCATTTCCGGAACCGCTTTCCGGCCTCGGTCCAGTTCACCACGTTCCACCACGCGGAGACGTAGTCGGGGCGGCGGTTCTGGTACTTGAGGTAGTAGGCGTGCTCCCAGACGTCGCAGCCGATCACCGGGGTCCTGCCGTTCATGAGCGGGCTGTCCTGGTTCGGCGTGCTCTCGATGGCCAGGCCGCCGCTGCCGTCATTCACGAGCCAGGCCCAGCCGCTGCCGAACCGGCCGGCGCACGCCTTGGCGAACTGCTCCTTGAACTGCTGGAGTCCGCCGAAGGACGACGTGATGGCGGCGGCGAGGTCCCCGGACGGCTCCTTCGCGCCGCCCGGCGCCATGATCTCCCAGAAGAGCGTGTGGTTCGCATGTCCGCCGCCGTTGTTCCGCACCGGGGTGCGAATCGCCTCGGGCAGCGAGTCGATGCCGCGGATCAGGTCTTCGATGGACTTCTTCTGCAGATCGGGATGCGACTCGAGCGCGGCGTTCAGGTTCTTCACGTAGGCGTCGTGATGCTTGTCGTGATGAATCCGCATCGTCTGCTCGTCGATGTGCGGCTCGAGCGCGTTGTAATCGTAGGGAAGCGGCGGGAGAGTGAAAGCCATGAATCGCTCCTGAATAGGGCCCTTGATTCCGTGCGTGGAATATACACGCCCCTTCGGGTCACCCGGCCGGAGCCGCCTTCATCCGGAGCGCCAGGACGACCGCGCCCACCCACGCCACCACGCCGTAGACGACCTCCGTCCGCAGCAGCGACGCGAGCGCGAAGGCGGCGCCGAGCACCGCAAGCGCCGCGGCGGCCGCGCCGAGCGCGTCGCGTCGCCCGGCGTGGCGACTGCCCGACGCATCGACAGCGGCACCGAGCAGCAGCGCCGCCGAAATCATCCATGCGGCGCGGGCCCCGCCGGCATCGGCGGCAAAGCAGGCGGTGAATGCCGCCGCTGCGGCCGCGTGCCGCACCCGACCGGTGACCGCGGCGCCCCAGAGTGCCAGCACGCCGAGCGGAACGAACACCGTCCGCCACGCCTCGAGCGCGCCCGGCAGCGCACCGTGCCCGAGCCGGACCAGCAGCGCCACGCCCACGATGGCGAGTGCCGGCCCCGGCAGCATCCGGTGGAGCGGCCACGGCGCGAAGAAGCCCGCGGCGGCAATCGCCAGCGGCGGCAGGAGCATCGATTCGGCGGCGGCACTGAATGGCCCTCCGGGCAGCGCGGCGATCGAAAGCCCGGTCGGTCCGGCGATCACGGCCATGTAGTACAGGACGAAGAGGAGCGCCGGCACCGCGAGGAGTGCGAGGAGAGGAACCCGCGTCCAGGGCTCGCGCCGCCAGGTCGCGGCGGACGCAGCGACCGCCAGCACGATGGCCCCGCCGGCGGCGGTGTAGAGATGCGGGCCGAGCACCGCGAGGACGCCGCCGGCGATGCCGGCAAGCAGGAGGCGCCGGCGCGCGACGGTGGCCATCAGGCGGCCGCGAACGCGGCCCGCACGTGCGGCAGCGCGGCGACGCCGATCATGAGCGCGGCAAGGAGCAGGAGCACGACGGCCGCCCGGTCATGACCGCGCCGCGGCCCCCGCCGTGCCGCACTCGCCGCGGCTGCGGCGAGCGCGAGGCCGACCAGCTCGAGCCCGGCATCGATGCGCAGCGACAGCACCGGCACGCCCCCGAGTGCCGCGTCGCCCGCGCGTACCAGCGTCGCGCCGAGGCTCGCACTGCCGAGCGCGAATGCCGCGGCCGCCAGCGCCGCGAGCCGGCGCGCCGGCGGCGAGGACGCGAGCGCGGCGGCCGCACCGAGCGGCGCGACGGCCGCCAGTGGATCGAATGGGAGCATGGGCGTGCAGTCTACTGCGGCCGGGGCGATTCACAAAACGACGACGCCCCCGGGGCAGGGGGCGTCGCGCACTGCAGGGATGGGACTCGACTCAGGGCCTGCGGAACCGCCGGCGCAGCTGCGCGCCGCCGAGCCCGGCGAGACCGCTCGCCAGGAGGGCCATGGAGACCGGCTCCGGCGTGACCGTCACCGGTGCTTCGAACGCATCGTCCTCCGGCGTGCCGCCGTCCGGCGTGCTGCCGCCGGGGGTTCCGCCGGGCGACGCGCCCGGTGTGGGGGCGGGCAGGTTGTCCTGCGGCGGGAGCAGGATCGGGCTGCCGCTAGTCGGCGTCGGGTTCGGTCCGCCCGGGAACGGGCTGCCGTTCGAGCCGGTGCTCGAGCTCACGAACAGCGCCGCGAGCCCGACGACCGCGCCTCCCGCGATCAGTGCCGCCTTGGGCGACTCGCTCGAATCCGCCTTTGCCGCCGCCTGCTGCGCCAGCAGCTCCGCGCGGACGGAGTAGAAGAAGGTCCCGTCACGCTGGAAGGCGACGGGAGCTTCAGCGGCGCGTGCGGGGCGCGAGACGAGCCCCAGCGCGAGGAGCGCCGACGACAGGAACCACCGGACACGCATGCCTGCTCACCTTGGAAGGGGACGGCAGGGGGTAAAGCAACTCATGCGCCAGAGCGGCCGGACCCTCCGGCCATGCCGTAACTCCATGGTCACGCGATGCTTGGGACGAACCCCGCGGGTGCCCGGTGGCGGGTTTCGGCGTCCGGCCGGCGAGGGACGAGTGCATTGCCGCGGCCCTTCGTTGCGTGTCCGCCACGGCGTGCAGTAGCTTGCATCTTCCTGCTGCACCCGAGGATTCCATGTTCAGAAAGCTCCTCATCGCCGCCGTCGCTGCAGCGCTGATCATCCTGCTCGCCGCCGTGGGATTCCGCGCCGGCGCGCCCGCGCCCAGCGCCGCCGAAGCGGTCCCGGCGCCCGTCACCGATTCACTCGATCCGGTGGCCATCCGCGAGTGGACGGTGCCGTGGGAGAAGTCCCGCCCGCGCGATCCCTATCGCGACGGCGAAGGCCGCGTCTGGTTCGTGGGCCAGGCGGGCAACTACATCGCCTACCTCGAGCCGGACGCCGGCACCTTCAAGCGGTTCGAGATCGACCCCGGCACCCATCCCCACAACCTCATCGTCGCGCGCGACGGCGCGGTCTGGTATGCCGGCAACCGGAACGGCATGATCGGCAGGCTCGATCCCGCAAGCGGCAGGATCACCCGCTTCCCGATGCCCGGCCCGGTGACCGACCCGCACACGCTGGTCGAGGACGCGGCCGGGGACATCTGGTTCACCGCGCAGCAGTCCGGCTACGTCGGCCGGCTCGATACAGAGACGGGGAAGGTGGACACCGTCGTCATCGCCACGCCGAAGAGCCGGCCCTACGGGATCATCGTGGGCCGTGACGGCCGGATCTGGTTCAACGAGTTCGGCGCCAGCAAGCTGGCGTCGGTGGATCCGAAGACCCTGCGCGTCACCGAGTACACCCAGCCGAATCCGCGCACGCGCGGCCGGCGCATCGCGCAGACGTCCGACGGCGCCATCTGGTACGTGGACTACACCCGCGGCATGCTCGGGAAGCTCGAGCCGGCGTCGGACCGCTTCAGCGAGTGGCCGGCGCCGGGCGGCGCGCCATCCCTGCCCTACGCGATGGCGGTGGACGAGCGGGACCGGATCTGGTTCGTGGAGTCGGGCATGCGCCCGAACCGGCTGGTGGGCTTCGACACGAAGGCGGAGCGTGTGGTCAGCGTGACTCCGTTCGGCGCGCCGGCGAACACCGTCCGGCACATGTACTACGATGCAAAGGCCGGGGAGCTCTGGTTCGGCACCGACGCCAACACCATCGGCCGGGCGACGCTTCGCTGACCTGGCGGGAGCGTGCGGCACACCACTTGCTTGTGCGCGGAACATCCCGTTCCCGCTCACAGAGGTGCCACCGATGCCCCGCCCGGCCCAGACACGACGCGCCACGATCCTCGTGGTGGACGACGACCGTGCCCTGCGCACGCTCGTCGCCACCACGCTGCGCAACGACGGCCATCGGGTCATCACCGCGGGCGACGGCGCGGAAGCGCTGAGCGCACTCGAGGGCACGCAGGTCGAGCTGATCGTGTCCGACGTGGCGATGCCGGGCCTCGACGGCCGCGACATGGGCCACGCGCTGTGGGAGCAGCGCCGCCACATTCCCATCCTGTTCATGTCCGCGTTTCCGCAGCAGGCCGAGCTGCTGCCGGGCGCGTTCCTCGCCAAGCCGTTCCGGTACGACGAACTGCTCACCCGCGTGCGGGAGCTGCTCAGCCGCTGATCGCGCCCCGGATCGCCTGCGCGAGGGCGCCGGGCAGGAACGGTTTCTGGATGAAGTGGAGTGCCGGCGGGATGGCGTTGTGGGTGGCGAGCGTCGGCCGCGGATAGGCCGACATCCCCAGGATCGAGAGCTCGGGTCGTTCCTCCGCGAGCCGCTCGCACAGCTCGACGCCGCTCATGACCGGCATGATGAGGTCGGTGAGGACCAGCGTGAACGGCTGCTCGCGCTGGCGGATGATGCGAAGGGCTTCCCTGCCGTTGACCGCCTCCACGCACTCGAAGCCCAGCCCCCGGATCATGCGGCAGATCATGAGGCGGACGGCGGTCTCGTCTTCGACGACGAGGATGGCCGGTGGGCGGGCCTGCGCTGCGGACACGGACATTCATGGAGCGTACCGGGCTCGAACCGGTGACCCCCTGCTTGCAAAGCAGGTGCTCTC
>CAMLLJ010000090.1 GCA_946480845.1 uncultured Gemmatimonadota bacterium | reverse complement strand
AGGCCCATCAGCACGAAGGTGGCGAGCACCGCGAGCGGGATGGCGATCCCGATGATGAACGCCTTCCGGAGCGACTGCAGGAAGAGCAGCACGACCACCATCGCGAGGAAGGCGCCGAACAGGGCGGCGTCGCGCACCGAGTTGACCGAGTTGCGGATGAAGTCGGCCTGGTTCTGGATGACCCGGTACTTGAGGTCTTCCGGCACGTAGCGGCCCGCCACCAGCGCTTCGAGCTTGCCGTTCACGCCCTCGGCGACCGCGACGGTGTTGGCATCCGGCTGCTTCCGGAGCGAGACCTTGACCGCCGGCACCCCGTTGAGCCGGGCCCAGAGGCGCTGCTCCTGATGCGTGTCCTCGATCGTCGCCACCTCCGACAGCGGCACCCGCCGCCCGGCGCCCACCTCAAGCAGCACCGCGCGGATGTCCTCGACCGAGCGGAACTTCCCTTCGGTCTTGCCGATCAGCTCGCGTTCGACCGAGCCGATGCGCCCGGCCGCCACATCCTGGTTGGCGGCACGGAGCGCCGCGATCACCTGGGAGACGGTGATGCCGTACGACTGCATCCGCTCCTGGTCGAGCACCACCTCGACCTCGCGGATGAGCCCGCCCGACACGTCCACCGAGCCCACGCCCTCGACCGTGAGGAGCTGCGGCCGGAGCCGGTCCTCGATCCACGTCCGGAGGGACACCAGGTCGCGCACGTCGGACGAGAACGCCACTTCGTAGACGGGAATCTGCGACGGGTCCGACTTCCGGATGGTGGGCGGCTCGATCTCCTCGGGAAGCTGCGAGCGCGCGCGGTTGAGCGCGGTCGAGGCGTCCTGGAGCGCGAAGTCGATGTTGGTGCCGTAGCGGAAATCGAGGTTGACCCCGACGCGCCCTTCCTGGATCTCCGTCTCGAGCCGCGTGAGGTTCTCGGTCGTGGCCAGCGCCGCCTCCAGCGGCTTGGCGACGGTTTCCTCGAGCACGCCCGGCTCGACCCCGGGATTGTCCACGCTGACGCGCACCTGCGGGTAGACGATCCGGGGGAGCAGGTCGAGCGGGAGCTGGCCGACGAACACGGTGCCGAGGACCAGGATCACCGCGGTCAGCATGACGGTGCCGATGGGGCGGCGGATGGCCCAGCTCGAGACGCCGCCGCGGCGGCGTCCTTCGGTGGGCGAGTGCTTGTCGCTCATCGCGCGCCTCCGGCTGGCGGGGAAGCCGGAGGGGGCGTGGCGCGCCCGCCCGCCGAGGAGCGCGAGGCCTCGGGCGCCGCGAGCTGCGGCGCCTGCACGATGCGGATGGCGGCGCCGTCCCGGAGCGTGGTCACCCCGGCCACGGCCACCGTGTCCCCGGCGGCGAGCCCGTCGGTAATCTCGACCCGGCCCTGGAAGATCCCGCCCCGCTTCACCGGGCGGCGGTGGGCCTTGCCGCCCTCGATGACGAAGGCGGCGCTGCCCCCGGCGTCGTCCACCAGCGCGCCGGCCGGCACCAGCAGCACGCCGCTGCGCGGATCGAGCTGGAACTCGACGCGCGCCAGGAAGCCCGGGCGCGCCTCGCGCGCGGCCTCACCGGTGAGCACCACCTCGACCGGGACCAGCCGCGTCGTGGGGTCGCCGGAGGGGAAGATGCGGCGGATCCGGCCCGGCAGGCTCCGGCCCGGCACCGCGTCCATCAGCAGCGAAACGGCGTCACCCTGGTCGAGCGCCGTGACATCGAGCTCCGAGATCGGCAGGCGCACCACGAGGGTGGAGATGTCACCGATGGTGAACAGGACCGACTGGTTGGCGACGATGTCGCCCATCTCGACGTTCTTGGTCAGCACCACGCCGGCGATGGGCGCCCGCACCGACGCGTAGCCGATGCGGGTCTGGAGCTGCTCGAAGGTGGCGCGGGCGGCTGCGTGGGCGGCCACGTCGCGCTCGTACTCGGCCACCGTGATGATCTCCTGCTTTCGCAGCGTTTCGGCCCGCTCGGCGGCGCGCTGGGCCACCTCGAGCGTGGCCCGCGCGCTCCCGAGCTGGGCTTCGAGCTCGCGACTGTCGATGCGGGCGAGCAGCATCCCGGCCCGCACCGCATCGCCCTCCTCGACCGCGACGCTGCGCACGGCGCCGGCGAGCTGGCTGTTGATGGTGACGGTCCGGATCGGCTCCACCGTCCCGGTGGCCGTCACCGTCCGGGCGGCCGTGCCCAGCGTGGCGACGGCGATCTCGACCGGGATCTCGCGCGGCGCGGCGTTGGGGCCGCCCGCGGCCGGGCCGGCGCCCTGCCCGTTGCCGTCACCGCAGGCGGCAAGGCCGGCCAGGCCAATCGCGGAGAGCCAGGGCCGGGCATGCCGGAAACGGGTGCGGGGGCGGGAGCGGGTGCGGGGGCCAGGCGAGGCAGTCATCCGGGTCCTGGTGCAGGTGGTGGAGGCGTGCAACGGGGGCCATTCGGTCCCATCCCCCTGATACGGGCGGCGGCCGCCCGATGTTGCGGGGGAAAGTTATCGCCTCCCGCCCCGCGGCGTCGCAGGGTGGCGGCGGTCACATCGGCCCGGGCCCGGGACCGCCATCTTGTGGCATGGCCCACAGGATCAAGACCCGGCTGCTCCTCGCGCTCGCAGCTGCCTTCCTCCTCCTGGTCAGCATCGTCACGCTCGCTTACCTCAGCACCCGGCGCCTCATTGCGGTGGGTGACGAGGCGGTGGCCGAGAGCGGCGTGCTGGTCGAGCTGCAGGAGACCTTCTCCACCGTCAGGAGCGCCGAAAGCGCCCAGCGCGGCTACATCCTGACCGGGGAGGCGCCGTACCGCGCGCCCTACGACGCTGCCATCGGCCTGGTCGAACGTCACCGGGAGCGTCTCCGGGCGGTCGCCGGGGGCTCGCTGGCGATCGAACGGATCGACGGACTGATCGAGCGCAAGATGTCCGAGCTCGACTCGGTCCTCATGCTGCACGCGGCGGAGGGGAGGGAAGCGGCCCTTGCGAGGGTGGCCTCTGGCGACGGGCGGCTGCTGATGGATAGCCTGCAGGCGGCCGTCACCGAGGCGGTGGACGAGCGTACCCTCCGCCTCGAGGCCGCGACCGAGCGGTCGCAGGAGCGGGCGCGCATGGCGGTGCTGATGGTAGCGGCCCTGGCGGTCACCGGGCTGGTCGCGCTGGTGGCGATGACCATGGCGCTGCTGCGCTATCTCGGCGACCGTGTCCGTACGGAGCGCTCGCTGGCGGCCGAAGCGGACCGCGCAGCTGGGCGCGCGGTGGCCGCAGAGGACCGCTTCCGGGACTTCGTGGGGCAGGTCAAGGACTACGCCATCTTCCGGTGCGACCGGGACGGGTATGCCACCAGCTGGAACGAAGGGGTCGAGCGCGTCCTGGGGTACTCCGAGCGGGAGTTCATCGGCCTGGCCCCCGAGGCGATCTTCGTGCCCGAGGACGTGGCCTCCGGCGTGCCTGAATGGGAGTTCGAGCATGCGGCGCGCCACGGCTCCGCCAGCGACGACCGCTGGATGCGGCGCAAGGACGGGACGCGCTTCTACGCGGCGGGCATCACCACGGCGATCCGCGACGAGCGGGGCGGACTGACCGGCTTCACCAAGGTCATGCGCGACCAGACCTCGTGGAAGGAGACCGAGGACCGGCTCCGCCAGAGCGAGACCCGCTACCGCCTGGTGGCGCGGGCGTCCCGGGAGGCGATCTGGGACTGGAACCTCGTCACCGGCGAGCTGGAGTGGAACGACGCCATCGAGGACCTCTTCGGCTACGCCCGCGCCGACGTCGCGGGGACCGCCGGCTGGTGGCACGAACGGATCCACCCCGACGACCGCGAGCGGACGCTCGCCGCCATGCACGACGCCATCAACAGCGACGCCGAATTCTGGAGCGGCGACTACCGGTTCCAGCGCGCCGACGGCGAGTACGCGCAGGTGATCGACCGCGGCCTGATCGCGCGCGACGAGAGCGGGCGCGCCTGCCGCATGCTCGGCACCATGGCCGACGTGACGGAGCGCCGGCGCGCCGAGGAGAAGCTGGCGCAGGCGCAACGGATGGAGGCGGTGGGGCGGCTGGCCGGGGGCATCGCGCACGACCTCAACAACATGCTGACGGCCATCGTGGGCTACAGCACCTTCGTCGAGCAGGGCCTGGCAGCCGACAGCGTGGCCCGCGCCGACGTGCGCGAGATCCGCCGCGCGGCCGACCGCTCCGCCTCGCTCACCCGCTCGCTCCTCGCCTTCGCGCGCCGGGAGATCATCCAGCCGCACGCGCTCGACCTGCACTCGGTCATCCGGGACCTCGAGCGCATGCTCCGCCCCGCGCTCGGCGAGAGCATCGAGATCGACGTGCAGCTGGCCCCGGGCCAGGCGATCGTCTTCGCCGACCGTGCCCGGCTGGAGCAGGTCCTGCTCAACCTCGCGCTCAACGCCAGGGACGCGATGCCCGGGGGCGGCCGCCTCAGCATCGCCACCACCACCGTGACACTCGGCCCCGATGCCGTCGTCCGGCATCCGGGGATCGACATCAACCGCGGCACCTACCACCGGCTCACCATCTCCGACACCGGCCACGGCATGGACCGGGAAACGCTGTCGCGGATCTTCGAGCCGTTCTACACCACGAAGCCCGTCGGCGAGGGAACGGGGCTCGGGCTCTCCACGGTGTACGGCACGGTGAAGCAGGCGGGCGGCTTCGTCTGGGCCTACAGCGAGCCGGGCCACGGCTCGACCTTCTCCGTCTACCTCCCCGCCACCAGCGCGCGGCCGCGGGCCGAGCGCCGGCCCAGCGGCCAGCTCGAGCTGCCCGGCGGCGGATCGGAGACGATCCTGGTGGTCGAGGATGAGCCGACGGTGAGCGCGCTCGCCTGCCGCACGCTGATGGCCGAAGGCTACCGGTGCCTCCGCGCCGCGAGCGCCGGCGAGGCCCTCGGGCTGCTCGAGCGCGCGGGCAGGGTGGACCTCATGCTGACCGACATCGTGATGCCGGGCGGCAACGGGGCCGACCTGGCGGAGCAGGCCATGGCCGTCCGCCCCGACCTGCAGGTCCTCTACTCGTCGGGGTTCACCGACGACGATGTGGTGCGGCGCGGCCTAATGGAGCCCGGGCGGCCGTTCATCCAGAAGCCCTGGTCCCCGCGCGAGCTGCTGGATCGCGTGCGCGGCCTGCTCGACTCGGCGCCACGCCGCAACGAAACACCGGCTCCCCGCTAGGAAGGTCGCTGCGCACGCCGGAGCTGGTTCCCCCCTTCGCTCCGGGCCATTCCGGTGTACGATTCACCTCATAGCAGACATTCACGGAGGGCGCATGGAACTGGGTATGGTGGGCCTCGGGCGCATGGGCGCGAACATGACGTCGCGCCTCATCGCCGGGGGCCACCGCGTCGTGGCCTTCGACCGCGCGCCGGAGCCGGTGGCACGGGCAGTCGAGGGCGGCGCGCGCGGTGCGGCGTCGCTCGAGGCGCTGGTCGCGGCGCTCGCGCCGCCGCGCGCCGCCTGGGTCATGGTGCCGTCCGGCGAGCCGACCGAGCTCACCGTGCAGGCGCTCGGCAAGCTGCTCGCGGCGGGCGACATCGTGATCGACGGCGGCAACAGCAACTATGCGGATTCGGTGCGCCGCGGCGCCGCGCTGGCCGAGCGCGGCATCCATTTCGTGGACTGCGGGACCAGCGGCGGCGTCTGGGGCCTGAAGGAGGGCTACAGCATGATGGTCGGCGGCGCCGCCGAGGCGGTGGACCGCCTGCGCCCGATCTTCGAGACGCTGGCGCCGGCCGCGGACCGGGGCTGGGGCCATGTGGGCCCGGTCGGGGCGGGGCACTTCACCAAGATGGTGCATAACGGTATCGAGTACGGGATGATGCAGGCCTACGCCGAGGGCTTCGAGATCCTGCACCGGAAGGAGGAGTTCGGGCTCGACCTCGCCCAGGTCGGCCGGATCTGGCAGCACGGGAGCGTGGTGCGCTCCTGGCTGCTCGATCTCACCACCGCCGCACTGGAGGAGAACCCGGCCATGGAGGGGATCGCGCCCTGGGTGGCCGACTCCGGCGAGGGGCGCTGGACCGTGGCCGAGGCGATCGCACTCGACGTGCCGGCGCCGGTGATCACCCTCGCCCTGCTCGCCCGGCTCCGCTCCCGGAGCGAGGAGGCGTACGCTGACCGGCTGCTGGCCGCGATGCGCAACCAGTTCGGCGGCCACGCGATCCGGAAGGATGCCTAGCGGTGCCTGCCGAGCCCGCGCTCTGCTGCATCTTCGGGGGCACCGGCGACCTCGCGCGCCGGAAGATCCTGCCGGCCCTCTACCGCCTCTACTCCACCGACGCCGCCGACAACGTCTACGTGCTCGCCGTCACCCGGAGCGGCGAGCTCGACGACGAGGCGTTCCGGTCGATCGGCCGCGAGGCGCTCGTCGCGGCCGGCGTCGCGGAGGACGAGGCGGGGCGGTGGAGCGACGCGCGGCTCTTCTACCAGCCGATCGGCGACGGCACGGCGAAGGACTTCGAGGCGCTCGCCGCGCGGATCGCGGCGATCGAGTCGCGGCACCAGCTTCCGGGGAACCGCGTCTTCTATCTCGCCCTGCCGCCGGCCGGCTTCGCGCCGACCATCACCGGGCTCACCGCCGCCGGCCTCTCCGACGCGCCGGGCTTCTGCCGGCTCGTCGTCGAGAAGCCGTTCGGGCGCGACCTCGAGAGCGCGCGCGAGCTCAACCGGGTAATCCACGAGGGGTGGGACGAACCGCAGGTGTACCGGATCGACCACTACCTCGGCAAGGAGACGGTGCAGAACCTGCTGGTCTTCCGGTTCGCCAATGCGATGTTCGAGTCGCTCTGGAACCGGGACCACGTGACCAGCGTGCAGGTCACCGTCGCGGAGGAGCTGGGGGTCGAGTCTCGCGCGGGGTACTACGACTCGGCCGGGGCGCTGCGCGACATGATCCAGAACCACCTGACCCAGCTCCTGAGCCTGGTCGCGATGGATCCGCCGGCAGTGATGGCGGCCGACGCCATCCGCGCGGAGAAGGTGAAGGCGCTGCGGTCGATCCGGCCAATCGCGCCAGGGTCGGTGGTGCGCGGGCAGTACGCCGCGGGCACCGCGGAGGATGCGAGACTGGCGGGATACCTCGAGGAGCCGGGCGTCAAGGCCGGCTCGACCACGGAGACCTTCGTGGCGCTGCGCGTGGAGGTGGACAGCTGGCGCTGGCAGGGTGTGCCCTTCCTGCTCCGCACCGGGAAGCGGATGCCGAAGCGCGTCACCGAGATCGTGGTGAACTTCCGGGAGCCGCCGGTGGCGCTCTTCACGCCCTACGACGCCTGCCATCTCCAGTCCGACACGCTGGTGATGCGGCTGCAGCCGAACGAGGGCTTCGCGCTCTACTTCGACGTGAAGACGCCGGGGCCGTCGTTCCGCCTGGCGCGGCAGCCGCTGCATTTCGACTACGCCGAGGCGTTCGGGCCGCTGCCCGAGGCGTACGAGACGCTGCTGCTCGACGTGCTCGAGGGCGACCAGACGCTCTTCGTGCACGCCGACGAGGTCGAGGCGTCCTGGGCGCTCTACACGCCATTGCTCGACGGGGCGGCCAGGCCGGCGCCCTATGCCGCGGGAACCTGGGGCCCACCCGAAGCCGACGAGCTCGCCGGCGATGGAGCGCTGCGATGGCGAAATCCGTGACGCCGGACTTCACCGTGGTGGAGGACCTCGACACGCTGAGCCACGAGGCGGCGCGGTTCGTCATGCTCTCGGCGCGCGAGGCGGTGATCTGCACGGGGCGCTGCACCATCGTGCTGGCGGGGGGATCGACGCCGGCGCGCCTCTACGAGCTGCTCGCGTCCGATGAATACCGCGGCGCGATGCCGTGGGACGAGATCGAGTGGTTCTGGGGCGACGAGCGCTGCGTCCCGCCGGAGGACCGGCGCAGCAACTTCCGGCTGGCCCACGACGCGATGCTGAGCCGGGCCGGCGTTCCCCCGGCGCGCATGCACCGGATGGGCGGCGAGGTGCGGCCGCCGTCGCGCGCGGCCCAAAGCTACGAGGCGCTCATCCGGGACCGCGTCCCCGACCAGGTCTTCGACCTCGTCCTCCTCGGCGTCGGCGAGGATGGGCACACCGCCTCCCTCTTCCCGGGCGACAAGGCGCTGGACGAGCGCGAGCGGCTGGTCGTGGCCGTGGACGGCGGCGCGGGCCGCGAAGTGCGGAAGCGGATCACCATGACCTTCCCGCTCTTCGACCGGGCCCGCAGCGTCCTGGTCCTGGCAGCCGGAGCGTCGAAGCGGACGGTCGTCTCCGCCGTGCGGGCGGACCCGGTGACGGCGGCCGAGCGGTATCCGGTGGCGAGGATAAGGCCCGCCGGGCATCTGACGTGGATCGTGGACAGTGAGGCGGCAGGTCAGGACGGTCAGGGCGGTCGGGACGGTCGGGACGGTCGGGCGTGAAAGGAACCACCTGACCGCCTCCCGACCGTCCCGACCGTCAAGTCATGTCTGGCCTCAACCCCGCCGCATTCCTCAAGTACACATGCTTCACCTTCCAGCCCTTACCCTCCGGCGCATTCACGTGCAGCAGCACGCGCAGGCATCTCGGCAGCGCTCCCGCCACCGCCATCTCGCGAGTGCAGAGCAGGGGGACCTTCTCCCATCCGGCGGCGCGAGCGGCGACGGCGGGGAAATCGCTGGTGATGTCCGGGGTCGCGGTGAAGATGGCGCTGACGGCGTCGGCCGGGGTAATGCCGTTGGCGCGGCCGATGGCGGCGAGCAGCTCGGCCGTGGCCTCGTGGAGGGCGTCGCGCTCGTCGCGATCGATCGTGGTGGCGCCGCGGATCGCCACGATGGGGCGCCCGGCCCGGACATGCGTGGCCAGGTGGCCGTCCAGCGCGAATGCGGCCGCGCTGTCGTCCTGCACCAGCCGCCGCCGGCCCACCAGCCAGAAGCGGGTGACGTTGTCCGTGCGGTCCTGGACGTCCTCGGCCAGCACCACGAGGCCGCAGCTCGCGCCGGCGTCGCGGCTGGCGAGTGCCGCCGCGGTCGGGTCGCCCGCCTCCGCCACCAGCCTCGCGGCGCCCGCCGTGTCGTACTCGGCGTGCGGGACGATCCACGGATGGTAGGCGAGGAAGCGGGTGCACTGCCGGAGGGCCACCGGGTGGGACGACAGGCTCTTCACCGCCGACAGCGTGCTCCCCGGGAGGCCGAGGACGCAGAGCCGGATGGCAAGCTCGGTCTCGGCCTCGACCCGGAGGTCGGCCGCCGCGATGGCGCGGAGGCTCGGGCCGACGGGGCCGGCCAATGAGTTGTAGACCGGCAGCAGGGCGCGGTCGACCACGCCGCGCTCGAGCGCGGCCAGCACATCGTCGAAGTCGGTGAAGTGCTCCGCCTGGGCGCTGTCGCCGCGCAGGGCGCGCAGCGCCGCGTGACTGAAGCAGTGCGGCTCCCCCTGCACGCCCACGCGGAGGGGCAGGAGGTGCAGGTCGCGCGCGATCATGCGACCGCCGGCGCCGGGCGCCGGTCCCGGTGGGTGGCGCCGGCCATCGGCCGGCCGGCCGCCGCGGCAAAGGCCGCCACCCGTGCCATCATCGCGCCGAACCCGTCCCAGGTCAGCGACTGCTCGCCGTCCGACTGCGCGCTCTCCGGCGCGGGGTGCACCTCCACCATCAGCCCATCCGCGCCGGCGGCGATGGCCGCGCAGGCGAGCGGCAGCACCAGCGCCGCCCGTCCCCCCGCATGGCTCGGGTCCACGATCACCGGCAGGTGGGTCTCCTCCTTGAGCACCGGGATCGCGGCCACGTCGAGCGTGTTGCGCGTCGCCGTTTCAAAGGTGCGGATGCCCCGCTCGCAGAGGACCACGTCGCGGTTGCCGTGCGCCATCACATACTCCGCCGCCATCAGCAGCTCGCGCACCGTCGCGGACAGGCCGCGCTTGAGCAGCACCGGCCTGCCCGACCGCCCGGCCTCCGCGAGGAGGGAGAAGTTCTGCATGTTGCGCGCGCCGATCTGCAGCATGTCGGCGCGGGCGGCGACGGTCTCCACCTGGCGCGTGTCCATCACCTCCGTGACCACCGGCAGCCCGGTCCGCTCGCGCGCCTCCGCCAGCAGGTCGAGCGCCGCCTCGCCGATGCCCTGGAAGGCGTAGGGCGAGGTGCGCGGCTTGAAGGCACCGCCGCGGAGCAGTGTGGCGCCCCGTTCGCGCACGGCGTCCGCGGTGGAGAGCAGCATGTCGCGGCCCTCGACCGAGCAGGGGCCGGCGATGACCGTGAGCGCCGGCCCGCCGATCTGGGCGCCGCCCACGCGCACCACGGACCGCCGGCCGCCCGGCGCCGCCTCGAGCGCTGCGAGCTTGTAGGGGCGAAGCACCGGCGTCACCGACTCGATGCCGGGGAGCGCCAGCAGCGGCACCTCCTCGAGTACCGCATCATCGCCGACGCAGGCGACGACGGTCCGCTGCTCCCCGCGGAGCACATGCGCGTGGAGGCCGAGCGAGGCGACGCGCTGGCAGATGTGCGCGAGCTCGGACTCCGGGATGCCGGGCCGGGTGATGATCAGCATGAAATCCCTGCGTGGGTTCGGGTTGGACCACAAAAAAGGCCCCCGGGGGAACCGGGGGCCGTCGTCTGGATGCCGCGCCTGCTATCCGCGCACGCCTGCCAGACTTCGGGCCCCGGTGGGGAAGCCGAAGAAGAAGGCAAACGTAAAGGACGCGGGGTGGCCGAGGCGCATTCCTTAATGTGGTGAGCGGGGCCTGCCGGCGCAAGCGGCTCGGCTGCGTACGGTGAGAGTGGGCGTCTGGGGCACGGGGACGCTCCCGCAGGACAAGCACACAGTCCTGTGGGCGCTTCCCCCGTGCCCAATCGGCCA
>CAMLLJ010000089.1 GCA_946480845.1 uncultured Gemmatimonadota bacterium | reverse complement strand
GAGATCGACGGCACGGTGAAGTTCGGCGAGATCAAGCGCGGCAAGCGCGAGATCTTCGTCTACCCGCTCTCCGCGGGGGAGACGCCGTCGGCCGAGGAGCCGAGGCTGTACGAGGTGGCGGCGGGCAAGCACCTCCGCGTGCACGAGGGCGACCGCGTGCGCGCCGGTGACCGCCTGACGGAAGGGCCGGTCAACCCGCACGACATCCTGCTGATCAAGGGTCCGCGCGCGGTGCAGGAGTACCTGCTCAACGAGGTGCAGGAGGTGTACCGCCTGCAGGGTGTGCGCATCAGCGACAAGCACATCGGCGTGATCGTGCGCCAGATGCTGCAGAAGGTGCGCGTCACCGACCCGGGTGACACCGACTTCCTCGAGGGCGAGACGGTGGACCGCCAGCTCTTCACCGAGGAGAACGAGCGGCGCGCCAGGAAGAAGGAGACCGAGGCGACGTTCGAGCCGGTGCTGCTCGGCATCACCAAGGCCTCGCTCACGACGCAGTCGTTCATCTCGGCGGCGTCGTTCCAGGAGACCACGCGCGTCCTCACCGACGCCGCCATCCGCGGGGCCAAGGACGACCTCCTCGGCCTCAAGGAGAACATCATCATCGGCCATCTGATCCCGGCGGGCAGCGGGATCTACCGGTATGCCGAGATCGACATCGAGCCGCCGGCAGGGTACGAGATGCCGGAGGTGATCCCGGAGGCCGAGATGAGTGCGGCGCCGGTGGTGGAGATCCCGGTCGGGGCGATGGCGGACGACGAGTAGCGCCGGCAGTACTGGACATGCGAACGCCCCGGGAGCGATCCCGGGGCGTTCTGCGTTCAGGTGGCATCGCTTGCGCAGGGCAGCGCGGCCTCATATCCTGATGAATCCATAACCTTCTTCTGCCCCAAGAGGCCCCAGCCCATGCCCGGTCACGTTCGCCTGATCGCATTCTTCGCCGGGGGGGGGCGCTAGCGGCCTGCCAACCTGAAGCTCCGACTACGTTCGCGCCGTCTCTTGCGTCCGCTGCAATGTCTTGCAGCGTAGTTGGCGCGGCCCCGTGGTTCGACCGCTGCTGGAATCCCGGTCAGCAGATAACGGTTCGGGCCGGGGCCTCAGCGCTGAGCGAAAGCGCCGCCATTCAGTCGGCCGTCGATCAGTGGAATGCCGTGCTCATTTCGTCGTCCACGCCGGATGTCCCGCGCTTTCTGTACACGTCCTCAGGCAACGCGAACCTGGTCATCGAGAAGGTGGGCACTGCGGCGCAGTACTGTGGCGACGAATCCGGGGGCGTCATCACGTTGCGGGCAGTGTGCGGCCCGGGAGCCTACCGCGGGGACGTGACGGCCATCGTGATGCACGAGCTCACCGAGCCGCTGGGCTTCCAGTCCGCCATGGAAGGGCAGGGCGTGAGCGGGTTCTCCGATCACTGCGTGAACGTCCTTCCGCCGGGCACCAACCAGGTGAACGACTATCCCTGCCGGCACGAACTCGACATCGTTCGTCTGGGATATGGATACGGATCACCGATCGATGGCCAGACCTACATGGCCCGGCACATCCTTACTGGGTTCCACATAGCGCCGTCGTCGCTGGCATTCTCGGACGTGAATCATACGTCCCAGGTCACGGCGCTGGGACCCAGGTTCGATCTGGGCCACCCGTCGCTGGTGGAGCCCGCGGTCGCGGTTCGGTGGAGGAGCAGCAATCCAGTTGTCGCAACGGTGGACCCGACAACCGGGGTAGTGACCTCAGTCGGGGGCGGTACAGCCCGGATCTTCGCCGACCCTCTGTCGCTGCCAGCCGGTGTCGCAGTCACGTCGTTCCGCGAGGAAGACCACTTCAGCATCCCGACGACCGTCACCTTACCGCCACCGCCCCCACCGCCCCCGTTCCGGGTCACTGGTTTGTCGGGGATCTCCGCGCCGATCACCTCAGCCGAAGACGAGACCGTCACCGCCCTGGTGAGCGGCGCCTCAGGTGCGGTCCAGGTCAAGTGGCGGTTCATCTGGTCCGTCGGGGCCGATGGCTCGCTGTACGACACGCTCACCACGCCGTGGACGGGGACCACGACCACCGTGGCGGTCCACGCGGGCAGCTATACCCTGTCCATCCTGGCCACGCCCAGATCCGGGACCGTGATCGGCGGCGCGTACTCAGCGGACTATCCGGTCTGCACCTCGGGTGCGCCACCAGCCCGGAAGGGCCAGCAGCGGCCGCAGGGATGCTGACGCCACGATGGGGGGCCGGCGCCCTGGCGGCCGCCGTGCTGACCTGCGGCTGCAGCGGTGGTGTCGAGCCGCCGCCGCCCCCGGCCACGCTGGCGGGCCGGATCGTGTTCGTGTCGGACACCGGACGCTACCCGCTGCTGCACATGCGGCCGGATGGGACCGACGTCCGGGCAATTCCGGTGGAGCCAGGCGGGTTCGTGGGTGGGGTGGACGTCTCGCCCGATGGGGAATGGCTGGTGCTCGACTTTTCGCCCGGCGGCCATTGGGACATCGTCACCATGCGGAGCGACGGGACCGGCTGGCGGAACCTGACCAGCACTCTCTACGTGAGCGAGCGCGGAGCCCGGTGGTCGCCCGATGGCCAGGAGATCGTTTTCGCATCGCAGGCGGTCCCCGACGCCTCCGACCTGCTGATCATGAAGGCGGACGGCACCAATCGCCGGTACCTGGCGACCGCCGCCGGCGAGGAGCTGCAACCGCACCTGTCACCTGATGCTGCAACGCTGGTCTTCGCTTTCGACACGGCGGTACAGCCCGACTACCTGCCCGTGATCATGACCATGAAACTTGCCACGAGCGAGAGAGTGCCGCTCACCGGGTTCGGGGTCGCAGACAACTACCCGTCCTGGTCGCCGGACGGCAGCCGAATCGCCTTCATCTCGGCGCGGGGCCCCGACCCCGGGATCCGAAACCCCTGGGGTCTGTGGGTGATGAACGCCGACGGGTCGGGTCTCCAGTCGGTGGTTCCGGGCGACTCGTTCTACGTGACCAACGACCCGCGCTGGTCGCCGGACGGGACCAGACTCACGGCCGATGGCTCGGGCACGTTCCGGATCTTTTCGCTCGACGGCCACACCGTGGCGGGGCCCTTTGCCGGCCGGCACCCGACATGGGGGCCAGCAGAAGCGCCATAGGAGCCGCGCTGGGGCGAGGCGGGAACGGCCCGCTACCAGGCGGTCCAGCCCCCATCCACCATGAGGTTCGACCCGGTGGCGTACGACGATGCGTCGGATGCCAGGTACAGGACCGGCCCGACGATCTCGTGCGGCTCCATCAGCCGGCGCATCGGCGACTTGGCGCAGAAGCGCTCGATGAACGCCGGCTCGTGCCGGTTCGACACGCCGTGCGGGGTCACGCAGTTGACCCGCACGCCCCGGCCGGACCAGTAGGCGCCGAGGTAGCGGGTGAGCATGATCACCCCGCTCTTGCTCACGCTGTACGCCACCGGATTGCCCAGGCTGTTCCCGGTGTAGAGGTCGGGGTTGGACGAGACGACGCCGTACGTGGACGAGAAGTTGACGATGCTCCCCTTGCCGCGCTCCAGCATCGAGGCGCCGAAGTCCCGGCACATCAGGAACGTCCCCTTCAGGTTCACGTCCATCAGCACGTCCCAGAGCTCCTCCGGGAAGTCCTCCGCAACGGCCGTGGCGAAGCCGTGCGGCCGGGCCGCATGGGCGTTGATCAGGATGTCCACCCGGCCGTGCCGGTCGAGCACCAGGTCCCGGAGGCGCGCGACCGACCCGGCGTCGGCCACGTCGCAGGCGACACCGGCGACGCCTGCGCCGACCGATGCGGCGTAGGCCTCGGGTGCCGACGCCTCGATATCCACCACCACCACCTGCGCGCCGCGCGCGTGCAGGGCGCCCACCAGCTCGCGGCCGATCAGGCCGCAGGCCCCGGTGATCACTGCCACACGGTTCTCGACATCGAAGACGGGGTCAACGCCTTTCATTCGGTCTCCTTGACGGTGAGTGCCGCCCGGACGGCGGCGCGGCCTTCCTCGAGCGACACCGTCACCGGCGCCTCCCGCCGGACGGCGCGCAGGAATGCCTCGGCCTGCAGTCGGTAGGTGTGGTCGATGTCGAACCCGGCCGGCGGCCCGCCCGAGCTGGCGCGGCCGTCATGGTCCCAGGCGCGCCAGGTTGCCGCGGCCAGGTCGCATTCGACGCGCCCGCGCTCGAAGACGATCTCCAGCGTGCGTGACGGCGGCCGCTGGGCCAGGCTTAGCGTGATCGTGGAAAGCACCCCCGACTCGTGCGCCAGCAGGAGCGCCGAGACCTCATCGACGTTGGTGCCCAGCGGGTGCGCGCCCGCCTGCATGCCGGCGGCCCGCCGCACCGTGCCGAAGAGCCAGGTGCAGTAGTCGGTCTCGTGGATGCTGGTGAGCGCCGCGCCGCCGCCCAGGTCGGCGCGCGCGGCGTAGGAGGTCCGGTAGTCCTCCCACGGATGCCAGGCGGGCAGGTAGGCGCCGAAGTGGGCGCGCGCCGCCACTGGCGCGCCGAGTGGCCCCGCGCCCGCCGCCCACTCGCGCATCAGGGCGAGCGTCGGATGAAAGCGCAGGTTGTTGGCCACCGCGCCCACCCGGTCCAGGCGCCGGACCTCGGCGATGAGCAGGTCGCACCCCTCGAGCTCGTGCGACAGCGGCTTCTCGATCAGCACGTCGCACCCGGCGCGCACGGCCTCGAGCGCCGTGGGCACGTGCAGCGCCGTCGGGTTGGTCACCACCACCGCGGACGGCCGCTCGGCCAGTGCATCGGGTAGCGAGTGGAACACCCGATCGGGCGCCGGCTGCCCGTCGTCGGCGAGCGTCGAGCGCCCGGTGCGGTACGCGTCGATCCGGCCGACGCCCGCGGCCCGGAAGTGGCGGAGGTGGCGGCGCCCGATGGAGCCCAGGCCGCAGATGAGTACGTGGTCGGGGGAGGTGGTCAAAGGACGCGACCCAGCACCGGCTTCTGCTCGATGTGCGCGTTGAGCGCGACCAGGTCGGGACGCGTGCGCAGCCAGTCGATCACCCGGCCGATCCTGATGATCCCGCCCGGCTGATGCAGCTCGCCGAAGACTGCCTGCAGGAGACGGTAGTCGGCGTCCGTGTCGAGCGTGAGCCGGAGGTCGGGCCAGGTCTCCTGGGGGAGGGCGCGGACGTTCCGGAGGCGGAACCGTTCCGGATGGCTGCGCACGTAGACGGTCACGTGCTCGCGGTCCTCGGGCCGGGTACCGTCCCGCGCGGACTGCTCCAGCGCCCCCCGGGAGATGACCTCCGATTCGACGCCCCGCGGCCAGCTCCGCTCCAGCATGCTGGCCGCGTAGTCGCAGCCGCCCCTGAGGTAGTGCCCGATGACCGTGTCGATGATGGCCGGATCGACCAGGGGAGCGTCGGCGACATGCCGGACCACGACGTCCGCGGCATCGCCGGCAAGCGCGTCCACGAACCGCTGCAGCACGTCCTGCTCGGGGCCGCGGTGCAGGCGTACGTCGAGGCGCCGGGCCAGCGCCACCAGCTCGTCGTCCACGGAGGACACCGTCGTGGCGACGATGACGTCGTCCACCAGCGACGCCGAGCGGACGGCATGCACCACGTGCGCGAGCACCGCCTGGCCGGCGAGCGGCAGCAGCACCTTGCCGGGGAGGCGGGCGGAGCCGCAGCGTGCCTGGATCACCGCGACGATGCGGTCAGGCATCAGAATCCCCCGCCGCCGCCACCACCCCCGCCGCCCCCGGATGACCCGCCGCTGAAGCCCGATCCGCTCGACGACCGGGGTGAGGAGCTCATCGCCCCGGCGGTCTGGGTGGACATCGACGAGAGGCTCCGGGAGAAGGTGGTCGCGTTGAACATGCCGGCGTGGGTGCCCGCATACCAGTTCGGCGGCTGCACGTAGATGTCCTTGAACGCCTTTGCCCATTTCGCCTCGACGCCGAACGCCATGGCATAGGGCAGGAACCGCTCGAACATCTCCGGGGTCCGCTTCACGTTCTCGTAGCGGTCCCGGTCCACGCGCTCCAGGAACTCGCCGAAGCCAAGGGTCTGCTCGAGCATGCGCGTGCCGGCCTCGGTCCGCGCCGGCATCTGCCAGCCGATGACCATGACGATGACGGCGCTGAGCGCGCCGGCGATGAGGAACGGCACCGGCGTGAGCGAGAAGGCCGCCGCCACCATCGAGCCGCCGAAGGCGAGGACGACCCCGAAGATGATGCCGCCCACGATCCATGCCGTACGGGTCTGGTCGGGCCGGACCCGGAACATGCCCTTGTTCATGAGCCGGTCCATGACGCCGGAGCGGATGCCGTCGAGCTCCTTGTAGAACTCGTTCTTGAGGTCGGAGAGCATGACGGCGTCGTCCACCGCGTCCTCGAAGATCCCCTTGAGGATTCGGCGCTCATGCGACGCGAGCGCGGACCACTCGCTCTCGGGACGGAGCCGGTGGAAGCGGAAGTCCTCGGAGCTGAGCAGCCCGAACAGCTCCTTCTTTTCGACCTCCTCGATCCGCAGGAACCCGCGCACCGCGAGATCGACGACGGTGGCCGTGATGTCGCGCATGTCCACCCGCTCGTCCGTGAGCGTCCCCGCCTCGGCGGGCGTGAGGTCGGCGGGCGGCTCGTACTGCACGGTGATCGGGCGCTGGCGCGGGTCCCGCCCGCGCCGGCGCCAGATGGCGAGCATGGTGGCCAGCACGGCGAACGGGATCGCGAGCGGCCAGTTGGAGGCGAGGAAGCCGCCGGCGCGGTCCAGCCGCGTCGGCTCCCGCACGAACCCCTTGTCCCAGCCGACCACGGCGGTGACGCCCTCGCGGAACTCGAGCGGACGCGGCATGCGCATGGCGATGCCCGATGCCGACTCGGTCAGCTCCGCCTCGCGCAGCGTGGCGCCCTGTACGCCGTTGAAGGCGGTGGCGCGGACGCCGGTCGCGCCCGCTGGCAGCGTGATGGCGGCCGTGACCATCCCGAGCGGGACGTCCCACTCATCGCCGGTCACGTTCCAGTAGAGCTCGTCGTGCTCCTCGAAGAAGCGCAGGGCGTTCCGGGCGCGGTAGCGGAGCGCGATGGTGCGGGTGGCGTCCTCGGCGCCGGGGACCCAGACCTTGTACTGCACGTAGTGCGACTCGCGCGAGGTCTCGGTGCGGAGCGCGTTGCCCTGGTCGTCGGTGGCCGAGACCAGCTCGAGCCGGATGGACCAGTTGAACCCCTGCGGCGTGCGGTACTTCACCGGGACCTTGCGGTAGAGGCCGTTCCACTTCCCGTTGAAGCGAACCTCGATGGTCTCGGTGACGTCGATGCTGGCATCGGGGTCCACGGCGATCAGGGCGTCGAAGCGCCGGATCTCGAGCGAGCGCTGGGCAGGGAGCGCCGCCGGTGCGGCCAACAGGAACAGGGGAAGCAGGTACAGCGGGAGCGCGCGATGCGCACGGGGCAGGGGCCTCACGGCTGCACCTCCGGCACCGCGGCTTCGGACGCGTCCGCGAGCCCGAAGAACTCCTCGCGGTGGAACCCGAGCGGACCGGCGATCAGGTTGGCGGGGAACTGCTCGATCCTGGTATTGAGGTCGCGCACGACGGCGTTGTAGTAGCGTCGCGCGTTCTGGAGGTGGTCCTCGATGTCCACCAGCGACCGCTGCAGCTCGAGGAAGCTGCTGCCCGCCTTGAGGTCTGGATACGCCTCGGCGATCGCCAGGAGGCGGCCGACCTGTCCCGAGAGCGCCGATTCTGCGACGGCTGCCGCAGCCGGACCGGAGGCCGCAAGCGCCCGCCCGCGGGCCGCGACGACCGCTTCGACCGTCCCGCGCTCATACCCCGCATGCCCCTCGACGACGCGCACCAGGTTGGGCACCAGGTCGTGGCGGCGGCGGAGCTGGACGTCGATGTCCGCCCAGGCGTTCCGGGCGAGCTGCCGGAGCCGGGTCAGGCCGTTCCAGGTGATCACCAGGAACGCCGCGGCCAGCAGGACGACGAGGGACAGGGCCAGGAGCATGGGCCGGACTCCGGTCGGGGTCGGCCGCGCAGGCGCGCGGGTGGCTCGGATCGAGGGGTGGGACGGATGCCCTGAATCTGGGGGATCGGGGCGTTCGGCGTAATCCTGCCCCCGGGTTGACCTAACCCCGGTTCCCCGCTAGTTTTGCCGTTCTGCCCCGGAATCAGGGGGCGTCGTTCGCACGCGATCAAGCAGGGATATGCCGACAATCAATCAGCTCATCCGCCACGGCCGCAAGCCGGTCCTGGCGAAGGACAAGGCTCCGGCGCTCAAGGGGAACCCCCTCAAGCGTGGCGTCTGCACGCGCGTCTATACCACCACCCCGAAGAAGCCGAACTCGGCGCTCCGGAAGGTGGCCCGCGTGCGGCTCACCAACGGCTTCGAGGTGACCGCCTACATCCCGGGCGAGGGGCACAACCTGCAGGAGCACTCGATCGTCCTGATCCGGGGCGGCCGCGTGAAGGACCTGCCGGGCGTGCGCTACCACATCGTGCGCGGGACGCTGGACGCGGCCGGGGTCAACGACCGCCGCCGCAGCCGGTCCAAGTACGGCGCCAAGCGGCCCAAGGGCGGCGCCGCGCCGGCCAAGGGAGGGAAGAAGTGAGCCGCCGGAACAAGGCCGTGAAGCGCCCGGTGCCGCCGGATCCGCGCTTCGACAGCCAGACGGTCTCGAAGTTCGTGAACAACCTCATGTACGAGGGCAAGAAGTCCCTCGCCGAGGGGATCTTCTACGACGCGATGGACCTGATCGAGGAGCGCACCGGGCAGCCCGGGGTTGCGGTCTTCAAGCAGGCGGTCAACAACGCCAAGCCCACCGTCGAGGTGAAGAGCCGCCGGGTGGGCGGCGCCTCCCTCCAGGTGCCGGTCGAGGTGCGCCCCGAGCGCCGGGCGGCCCTGGCCATGCGCTGGCTCATCTCCTTTGCCCGGGCCCGGAACGAGAAGACCATGTCCGAGCGCCTGGCCGCCGAGCTGATCCTGGCGTCCAAGGGCGAGGGGAACACGGTCAAGAAGAAGGAAGACACCCACCGGATGGCCGAGGCCAACCGGGCCTTCGCGCACTACCGCTGGTAGCCGGGGCAGCCTGACGCGGGGCAGGTCAGGGAAGGACCAGGGGCGCGCCGCGGCGCGCCCTTTCTTTTCCGCCGTCTGACGTCCTACCGGTCCCCCCTGTTGACTTTGGTCCATTACGCGCTAAGTTTCCGGGGCTACAGGCTTTCGGCTCCCGGAAGCCGGCGGCGCTAGAGAGCAGACATCGGATCACGTGACGGGCATGCGCCCGGCCACCTCTGGTCTTCAGACAATCGCGTGGACCCGGTCGGCCCCATGGCCCATCCGAGGTCCTCATCCAGGGCGAAGGCCCGGATGCGCGCGGAGCGACACCACTCCCTTTCGGGGAGGCTCGGTCGCCCCGCTTTTTCGCTGATAGGAACCGGAACGCATGGCCCGACAGACGCCGCTCGATCACTATCGCAATATCGGCATCATGGCCCACATCGATGCCGGTAAGACGACCACGACCGAGCGCATCCTCTATTACACCGGCAAGAACTACAAGATCGGTGAGGTCCATGAGGGCGCGGCCACCATGGACTGGATGGAGCAGGAGCAGGAGCGCGGCATCACCATCACGTCCGCCGCCACGACCTGCTTCTGGACCCGGAACGGCACCCAGTACCGGATCAACATCATCGATACGCCGGGCCACGTGGACTTCACCGTCGAGGTGGAGCGCTCGCTGCGCGTGCTCGACGGCGCCGTCACGCTGCTCGACTCGGTCGCCGGCGTCGAGCCGCAGACCGAGACCGTGTGGCGGCAGGCCGACCGCTACGGCGTGCCCCGCCTGATCTTCTCCAACAAGATGGACCGCATCGGCGCCGACTTCGACCGCTGCCTCGCGATGATCCGCGACCGGCTGACGAAGCGCGCGTTCCCGATCCAGCTCCCCGTCGGCTCGGGCGAGCTCTTCACCGGCCACATCGACGTGCTCCGCCGCGTCGAGATCGTCTTCGACGAGAGCACTCTCGGCAAGACCTTCACCGAGATGCCGGTGCCCGAGGCGTACCAGGACGCCGTCGAGAAGGCGCGCCACGAGGTCATCGAGGCCGCCGTCGAGTACGACGACGAGCTGATGACCAAGTACCTGGGCGGCGAGGAGCTCACCTTCGAGGAGATCCAGACGGCCATCCGCAAGGCGACCTGCGCCGGCGCGATCGTGCCCGTCCTCTGCGGCGCCTCCTTCAAGAACAAGGGCGTCCAGGCGCTGCTCGACGCCGTGATCGACTACCTGCCGAGCCCGGTGGACGTGCCGGCCATCAAGGGCCACCTCCCCCAGCACGACGAGACCATCGTCGAGCGCTGCGCGTCGGACGCCGAGCCGTTCGCGGCGCTCGCCTTCAAGGTCGCCACCGACCCGTACGTCGGCCGCCTCACCTTCTTCCGGGTGTACTCGGGGTCGCTCAAGAGCGGCAGCTACGTGTACAACAGCACCAAGGACAAGAAGGAGCGGGTGGGCCGCCTGCTGCAGATGCACGCCAACAAGCGCGACGAGATCGAGGAAGTGCTCGCCGGCGACATCGGCGCGGCCATCGGCCTCAAGGACACGCGGACGGGCGACACGCTCTCGGACGAGGACAAGCCGGTCATCCTCGAGGCGATGAAGTTCCCCAACCCGGTCATCGACGTGGCCATCGAGCCCAAGTCGAAGGCCGACCAGGACAAGCTGTCCACGGCGCTGCAGAAGCTGCAGGAGGAGGACCCGACCTTCCGCGTCCGCTCCGACGCCGAGACGGGCCAGACCATCATCGCCGGCATGGGCGAGCTGCACCTCGAGATCCTCGTGGACC
>CAMLLJ010000088.1 GCA_946480845.1 uncultured Gemmatimonadota bacterium | reverse complement strand
CCGCCGCCGCTCACCACCCGCCCGTCGGGGAGCACGAGGTGCATGGCGCGGTCGAGCGCCGCATCGGAGAGCGCCGGCAGGCCTTCCACCTCATGCCGTCGCTGCGCCGCGACAAGCTGGATCCGCCGGTGCCGGTCCCAGTGGAGGATGCGGTTCACCCAGCGGATGCAGAACCCGCAGTTGCCGTCGTAGAGCAGCACGGGGCGCGTCAGCATGAGCGGGTCACCGCCGGCGGCGGGGGCGCTGCCGCCACGAAGCAGCCTTCGGCCGGCACCGCGCGCGCCGCCGCGTCGCTCACGCTCGCGCGCACGTCGCGCAGGGCCACGATCGAGTTGCGCGCGCGCGGATCGAAGCTCCGGTTGGTCAGGAAGACCACGAAGAGGTCGCGAGCCGGATCGATCCACAGCTCGGTGCCGGTCCAACCGGTATGCCCGAAGGCGAGCGGGCTCAGCAGGCGGCCGAAGACCGAGGTCGGCTTGTCGTAGTTGGGGTCGGGCGAGTCCCAGCCCAGCAGGCGCGAGCCGGCGTTGGGCGAGGTCATGAGGAACTCGCGCATCGTCTCGGGCCGGACCCAGGTGGCGCCGTCGGCGAGCTGGCCCATGCGGAGCCACGCCTGCGCGTAGCGCGCCAGGTCACGCCCGGTGCCGAAGAGGCCCGCGTGCCCCGCCGCGCCGCCGAGGACGACCGCGTTCCGGTCGTTCACCAGGCCGACCACCGGCGTCCGGCCGATGATCCCGTTGGGCGCCGTGCGGTGCCAGAGCGTGGGGGGCGGACGGAAGAGCGTCTGCCGCATGCCCAGCGGCTCGAGCACCTCGCGGGTCACGACCGAGTCGAACGGCTCGCCCGTGGCCCCCTCGATGACCAGCCCGAGCAGGATCGCGTTGAGGTCGCTGTACACGGCGCTCAGGCCCGGCGTCCGGACCAGCGTGTCGGTGAGGAGCTGCGCCACCGCTTCCTCGCGCGTGCCGGCCGAGCGGAAGAAGGGGATGTAGGCGCGGAGGCCGCTGGTATGGTTGAGCAGCATGCGGACGGTGACGCGCTCGCGCCCGGCGCCCGCGAAGGCGGGGACGTAGCGCATCACCGGCGCATCGAGCTCGAGCCGGCCCGCGTCCACGAGGCGCATGACCGCGCCCGTCGTGCCGATGACCTTGGTGAGCGAGGCGAGGTCCCAGAGGGTCGAGTCGCTGCGCGGCCGGTTCGAGCGCGCGCTCCAGGTGAAGTGCCCGTAGCGCTCGGCGTGGAGCAGCTCACGGCTGTTGCCGATGACCACGACCGCGCCCGGATAGATCCCCTTGCGGATGCCGGCCCGCACGGCGGCATCCACCGCGGAGAAGTCGGGGCCGCGGTCGTTTTCGGTCGGGGTGGCGCGGAGCGGTACCGGGAGGGAGGCGGACGCCGCCGTCAGGAGGAGTGCGAGCGCGATGACGGCGACGGCCCTCACGGCGGCACCGAGTCGCGCACGGAACCGGTGGGCAGGCCGTAGAGGAGCTGCGCCGTCTTCCGGTCGCGCGGCGAGAGCGACGAGCCGCGGGTGGCGGGAAACATCACGTCGGCCGAGTCGGCCGAATGCGGCAGCCCGATCGCGTGGCCCGTTTCGTGGATGGCCACGGCAAGCAGCGACGGATCGGGCAGCTCGAGACCGGTGTTCGTGCGGATCGCGAGCGAGATGGCAGCGTGCCGCACCCGGCCCAGGCGGTCCCAGGTGAGGTCGGTCTGCCCGGCGCGATCGAATTCGAACTGGTCGATCCAGCGCACCACCACGTCGGCGTCGGCCGAATCGGTCACCACCATGAACCGCACGCCGGCCTCGGCGCGCTCCCACGCCTGGAGCGCGTGGCGCACGAAGGCGGCCATCCGCGGATCGTAGCCGGGGACGCCGCCTTCGACGATCATGACCTTGAGCGGGAGCCCGTCCCGGTCCGGCCAGCGGCGCACGATGGAGTCGGTGGTGGCAAGCAGGGAATCGAGATAGGCGCCGTTGCCGGCCTGGGCCAGCTCCCGCCGCGCGGCGAGCCGGGCCAGCCGGTCCACCATTGGCGTGGACGCCACATCTGGCGCCGGAGCAACAGGGTCGGCCAGGGCCCGGGCGGCCGTCTTGGTCACCAGCTCGGCCGAGACCGTGTCCAGGGCCGGGGCGGCGGCCTGCTGCTCGCGCAGGTGGCTCACCCTGTCGAACAGGACGAGGAGGGCCAGCGCGAGCGTGATGAGGGGCAGGATGGAGCGCTTCAGCATGGCACGATAACTAGCAAGGGTTGGGCCGCCGGCGCTAGCGTGGGGGCCCCGGGCTGTCTAGACTTGCGCGACCGCGGCCGGGCCACCTCCCACCCGACGATTCCGGAGGCAATTCCAGACCTGATGGGCACTTTCGCGCGCGCGCTGGTCCGCTGGCGCTGGGCCGTCCTGTGGATGTGGGCCGCGGTGGGGGCGCTCGCGCTGTCGCGCGCGGGGCGCACCCCCGAGCTGCTCAACATCCGGGGCGGGAGCGACCACCCGACCGAGGCGCGCCTCGCGGAGCAGCTCCTCCGGACCCGGTTCCCGGCCCCGATCAACGACTTCTTCGCCGTGACGCTCGAGGCGCCGGGCCGGCTCGACGAGGGCCGCCCGCGGATGGTGCTCGACAGCCTGGCCAGCGTGCTCGGCGCCCAGCCGTACATCCGCACCGTCATCTCCTGGCCCGCCACCGGCGATTCGACGCTCATCAGCGCGGACCACCGCTCGACCTTCCTGATTCTGGTGGTGGACGCCGCCGAGAGCGACAGCGTCGCTCAGCTGGTCCTGCCCGTACGTGACGTCGTGCACGGCACCCTCAGCACATTCCACGACGCCGGCCGCTACACCGCCAACGTGACCGGCCGTTCGGCGCTCGACCTCGACATCCGCACCGTTAGCGCCGAGGACAGCACCCGGGGCGAAGCGCGCCTGCTGCCGCTCACCATGGTGATCCTGGTGCTCGCCTTCGGCGCGCTGGTGGCGGCGGTGCTGCCGCTGGTCATCGGCATCCTCGCCATCGCCGTCTCGCTCACCGTGATCGGACTGCTCACCGAGGTGACGCCGATGTCCATCTTCGTCCTCAACATGACGACGATGATCGGCCTGGGTGTCGGGATCGACTACTCGCTGCTGGTGGTCACCCGGTTCCGCGAGGAGCTGCGCAAGGGCGTCCGCCGCCAGGAAGCGGCCGTCAACACGATGCTCACCGCCGGCGCCGCGGTGGTGACGTCGGGGCTCACCGTGGTGGTCGGCTTCAGCGCGCTCCTCTTCACGCCGCTGGTGGAGACGAAGAGCGTGGGCATCGGCGGGCTCGTGGTGGTGGCCGTGGCGGTGCTGCTCTCGACCACGCTCCTCCCCGCCCTGCTCGCCATCATCGGACGCGACATCGACCGGCCCCGGTGGCTCGCGCGCCGGCTCACGTGGTACCACTCGCCCCAGGGCTGGGAGAAATGGGCCCGCGGGCTGCAGCGGCACCCGCGCCGCGCGCTGCTGCTGGGCGGGCTGGGGATCGCGATCCTCACGGCGCCGCTCTTCCTGATCCGCATCGGGCTCCCGGCGCACAACTGGTGGCCCAAGGCCACCGAGGCGGGCCGCGGCGTGGCTGCGCTCGAGCGGATGGGTGTCGCCGGGTACATCCAGCCGATCCGCATGGTGATCGAGCTGCCCGAGGGGGCGAGCGCCGTCTCCGCCACCTCGCTCCGCGGCATCCGCGCGCTGGGCGACTCGATCCGCGCCGACCCGCGCGTCCGAGAAGTGCGGAGCCTCGCCGGGATCCGGCCCGGCGCCTCGCTGCTCGAGCTCTCGACCTTCTACGGCGAGCTCGACAGCGTGCGCGCGCAGTACGGCGATTTCGTGGACGCCTACCTGAGCCAGGACGAGCGGGTCACCCTGATCGACGTGATCCCGGCCGACACCACGTCGCAGACGACCGCGATGGAGCTGGTGCACCGGGTGCGCGAGCTGGGTGCCGCACCGCCCCGGCAGCTCCGCGAGGCGCGCATGCTCGTCGGCGGCTACTCCGCCGCCGCGCTCGACTTCCAGACCGAGCTGCTCGACCGCTTCCCGCTGCTCGTGGTGCTCATCCTCGCCGCCACCGGCATCATGCTGGCGATCGCGTTCAGGTCGGTGCTGGTGCCGATCAAGGCGATCATCATGAACAGTCTCTCGGTGAGCGCCACCTTCGGGCTCATCGTGCTGGTGTTCCAGTACGGCGTGGGCGCCGAGCTGCTGGGACTCGACGGCCCGACCTCGGCGATCTTCGTCGTGGTGCCGGTGCTGGTCTTCGCGGTGGTGTTCGGGCTGAGCATGGACTACGAGGTCTTTCTGCTGAGCCGGATCAAGGAGGCCTACGACCGCACCGGCCGGAACGACGAGGCGACGATGGAGGGGGTGGCCGCCACGGCGAGCGTGATCACCTCCGCGGCGCTGATCATGATCCTGGTCTTCGGGGTCTTCGCCTTCGCGCGGGTGCTCGTGATGCAGTTCCTCGGCTTCGGCCTCGCGGTCGCGGTCCTCCTCGATGCGACGATCATCCGGATGGTGCTGGTCCCCGCCTTCATGCAGCTCGCCGGCCGCTGGAACTGGTGGCCCGGGGTCAGGGGCCCGGCGGAGCCTGCACCATAGCGATCAGCCCGCGCACCAGGGCCACCAGGCCCGCCGCGAGCACCCCGATCACCAGCATCACGAAGGCGATCTCGCCCGCCGCGAAGGCCCGGCGCACCGCCGGGATCTCGTCGGGCGATGCCGCGGCCTCGGCGCGGCGCTTCGCCTCGATGCGCGAGAGCGCGGGGGAGCCCACCGGCGTCGCCCCTTCGGGGGAAAGCGCCGGGAAGCCCTCCGCGGGACGCCGCGCGCGGGTGATGATGCGACGGTGCTCGGGCGGCCGGTAGCTCATCCGCTGGTCCCACGCCGTCACTATCTCGGCATGGTTGCGGATCGGCTGCCACGCCTGCCGCGCGGCGTCGAAGACATAGTCCTCGGCGTCGAGGCGCCCGTCCTCGAGCGCATCGAGCAAGTCGTCGATGGTCTGCCAGGGAAGCTCGACGCCGGCGGCGTCGCTGCTGCGGAAGCGCGTTTCCATCTGCGGGTCCTGTGAAGGACACCTGAACCTTGCCCCCGGGGGCCCGGCACGGTCAAGCGCTCCGGGCGACGCGATCTGGAACGCCCGCGCTAGTGCTTGGCGTCGAGCCAGTTGGGCCCGGTGCCGATGTCCACCACCAGCGGCACCTGGAGCTGGGCCGCGCCTTCCATGTGCTCGCGCACCAGCGCGCTCACCTCCTCGACCTCCTCGGGCGGCGCCTCGAGCACCAGCTCGTCGTGCACCTGGAGCAGGAGCCGGGTGCGGAGCTGCCGCTCGCGCAGCGCGCCGTGGATGCCGATCATCGCGACCTTGATCAGGTCCGCCGCCGAGCCCTGCAGCGGCGAGTTCTGCGCGGTGCGCTCGCCGTAGGCGCGCATGTTGAAGTTGCGGTCGCGGATCTCGGGGATGTAGCGGCGCCGGCCCGAGATGGTCTCGACATAGCCCTGCTCGCGCGCCAGCTCCACCTGCCGGTCGAGGAAGCGCCGCACCCCCGCGAAGCGCTCGAAGTAGCGGGCGATGAACTGCTTCGCCTCGTCCTGCGAGACGCCGATCTGCCGGCTCAGCGCGAACGGGCCCTGCCCGTAAATGGTGGCGAAGTTGATGGTCTTGGCCCGCGCGCGCATCTCCGCAGTCACCGCGGCGACGTCCACGCCGAAGATGAGCGCCGCCGTCTGCCGGTGGATGTCGCCCCCCTGGCGGAACGCCTCGATGAAGGCGGCATCGCCGGAGAGGTGCGCCATGAGGCGCAGCTCGATCTGCGAGTAGTCGGCCACGACGAAGGTGCACCCCTCCGCCGGGATGAAGCTCCGGCGGATCTCGGCGCCGCGCTTCGTGCGGACGGGAATGTTCTGCAGGTTGGGGTCGCTCGAGGAGAGCCGGCCGGTGGCGGCGCCGGTCTGCCCGAAGCTGGTGTGGATGCGGCCGGTCTCGCGGTTGATGGTGAGCGGCAGGGTGTCCACGTAGGTGCTCTTGAGCTTCTGCAGCTCACGGTACTCGAGGATGAGCTTCGGCAGCTCGTGCTCCATCGCCGCGAGCTGGGCCAGTACGTCGGCGTCGGTGGACGGGCCGGTGCGGGTGCGCTTGAGCACCGGGAGCTGGTGCTTCTCGAAGAGCACGACGGCGAGCTGGCGTGGCGAGTTGAGATTGACGCTCTCGCCCGCCACGGCGGCGATCCGCTGCTCCAGCTCCCCGAGATCGGCGGCGAGCTCGCCCGAGATGCGCGCGAGGCGCTCCCGGTCCACGGTGATCCCCGCCCACTCCATGTCCACCAGCACCTCGACCAGGGGCATCTCGATCTCGCCGAAGAGCGGCATCATGCCGGTGGCCTCGAGCGGCGGCGCGAAGTGGTCGTGCAGGGCGAGCACCGTGGCGCTGTCGTCGCCGCAGTAGTCGGCCGCCTCGCTGATGGCGACCTCGGCGAAGGCGATCTCGGCCTTCCCCTTCCCCACCAGGTCCACGTAGGTGCGCATGGTGCGGCCGAGGTGCTCGAGGGCGAGCGCGTCGATGGCGTGGGAGCGGCGGCCCGGCTCGAGGACGAAGCTCGCGAGCATCGAATCGTACACCACACCGGCCAGCTCGACGCCGGCGCGCCGCAGCACCTGCCAGTCGTACTTGATATTGTGGCCGGCCTTGGGCACCCAGGGGCTGTTGAGCAGGTCCACGATCGGCGCGCAGGCGGGATCGAGGAGCGGCGGCAGGTTCACCACGGGCGCGGGCGCGGCGAGCTCGCCGCCGGGCGGCCGGTGAGCGAAGGGGAGGTACCAGACCTCGGTGGGGCTCGCGGCGAGGGAGATGCCGATCAGCTCCGCGCTCCGGGGCTGCAACGAAGACGTCTCCGTATCCAGCGCGATGAGCGGCGCCGCCCGCAGCCGCTCGGCGATGGCCGGCAGCTCGGCGGGATCGGTGACGACGGTGGCGCAGGGAGCGGGGCGCGGGGCGGGCGCCGCAGCAACGCCGTCCACCGCTTCCGCCGCCTTCGCCGCTTCCGCCGCTTCCGCCGCTTCCGCCGTTACCGCCGTTACCGCCGTCCTCCCCATCCCCGCCTCCTCCGCAAACTTCCGTGCCAGCGTCGCGAACTCGAGCTCCGTCGCGAGCCGCACCAGCGCCGCGTTGTCCGGCTCCCCGGCGCGCAGCCCCTGGAGGTCCACCTCGATCGGCACGTTGCGCTGGATGGTGACCAGCTCCTGCGAGAGCCGCGCATTGTCGCCCTGGGCGAGCAGCGCCTCGCGCGAGCGCTTCGCGGTGATCGACTCGGCGCGCGCGAGGATCGTCTCCAGGTCGCCGAACTCGGCGAGCAGCTTCTGCGCGCCCTTGTCGCCGATGCCCTTCACCCCGGGGACGTTGTCGGAGCTGTCGCCCACGAGGGCGAGGAAGTCGATCACCTGCGAGGGCGGGACGCCGAGGCGCTCGGAGGCATTGGTCTCGTCCACCCAGAGCTCGTCCACGGCGGCGGGGCCGCCCCGCCCCGGATTGAGCAGCGCGATGCCGGGGCCGATGAGCTGATAGAAGTCCTTGTCGCCCGACACGATCACCGCCTGCAGCCCCTCGGCGGCGGCGCGGGTGGCGAGGGTGCCGATCACGTCGTCGGCCTCGTAGCCGGGCACCGCGAGCACCGGGATGGCGAAGGCCTCGAGCAGCGCCGTGATCCGCTCGAGCGAGCGGTCGAAGTCGGCCTGCAGCTCGTCGTCGAGCTTCTCGCGGGTGCTCTTGTACTCGGGGTAGCGCTCTTCGCGGAAGGAGGTGCCGGCGTCGTTCACCCAGGCGAGGTACTCGGGGCGGTGCTTCTCGCGGAGCCGGAGCAGGAAGTTGACGACACCCCACGCGGCCGAGGTGTTCTCGCCGCGCGTGGTGCGGAGCGGCCGGCTGATCATCGCGAAGAAGGCGCGGTAGATCAGGGCGTAGCCGTCGATGAGGAAGAGGCGCGGGGGCATGGGAGCGGAATTTAACGGGGGAGCGGGGTCATCCCGAGCGGAGCGAGGGATCTGCTCGACGCGTAGTTCGAACCCCGGGAAAGCAGATCCCTCGCTCCGCTCGGGATGACCCCCGCTAGCCCTCGAGCCTCCGCAACCTCGCCACCACCCGCTCGAACTCCGACCGCGACCCCGGCGTCAGCCGATACCGCCCGAACCCGGTCTCGTCCTGGAAGAACACCGCCAGCCGCTGGTTGATGTAGTTCCAGCGGAGCAGCCGACCGCCCACCTGCCCCGGCGTGGTCTCGAAGCTCTCGTCCGGCTCGCCGAGGGCGATGAAGACCTCGCCGCGGTCGGTGCGCCAGCCGGCGACGCCCTCGTCGCGGAAGCGCTGGTTGGCGATGACGAGGCGGGTGAAGTAGGTGTTGATCGCCTCGTTCTCGCTGGTGCTCTTGTCGGGGTCGGTCTCGCGCCAGAACAGCCGCCAGAGCGCGGGCCGGTCCGCCGCCGGCGCATTGCGTATCGAGTCGAGCAGGCGGTCGTTGCCGAAATAGCGCAGGAGGTCGAGCATCTGGTCGTAGTTGGTCACCACCCACGCCGCGGAGAAGGAGACCAGCGCCGTGACCTCGCGGCGGGTGGTCCCCTGCCCCACGCTCACGGTGAGCGCGCCCAGGGCGAGGCTGTCGGGCCGCAGCTTGAGCACCTGGCTCTCGACCGCCTGCCCGCCGCGGAAGGTGAGCGAATCGCTGTAGAGCACGCTGTCGGTCTCGGTGCGCACCTCGATCGGCACGCGGGTCGGCCCGGTGAAGCCGTAGCCCTCGACGTAGGCGAGCAGGGAGTCGCCGCCGTAGGCGACGGCCCCGCGCGGGTTGAGCACCAGCGAGAGCGTGTCGTCGAGCTCGCCGCGGCCGCGCACCTGGTAGGCGATGATGGGCGCGCTGGTGGAGCCGCGGCGGAAGGCCGGCGCCTCGACGTCCGACTCGGCACTGGTGGTGGAGCCGGTGGCGGGATCGCGCAGCGTGGTGGTGAGGTGATAGCGGCCCGGCCGGACCTTGAAGACCTGCTGGAAGAGCACGCTCTCGTCGGCGCGCTGGGTCTCCTGGAAGGTGGCGACGCGGACCAGCTCGTCGCGGCTGACGCCGATCGCCTCGCCGCCGTCGGGCTTCAGCATCATGTCCACGCGGTAGCGGGCGACGAAGCCGTTCCCTTCCCTCTGGAACCCGAGCGAGCGGTTCTCCAGCGACAGGCCGACGATGGCCAGCGTGGAGTCGCCGGAGCCGGCCGTGAAGGCGATGCTGCCGACGAACGGCAGCGGCTGCCCCGTCGCCAGCCGCCCCAGCTTCCGGTAGTACGCCTCGGCGTTGAAGAGCTGGGTGATCGACTCCTCGGAGGTGCCCCCCGGCTCCCCCGAGCCGACCCGCTTCCAGCTGCCGCAGCCGGTGCCGGCCGCGAGCGAGGCCGCAAAGAGCGCGGAATACAGTGCCGGGCGACGCATGGGCAAATCCTGCCTGAGGGTGAAACGGCCCCCGCGCTGGAGACTACCGGGAATCGCGGAGCGCCGTCAATGGCGCGCATCACCGCCGAGCGGCCTAAGCGCCGCGCTTGCTGAGCATTGCGGAACGCGGTAGCTTGGCAAGCCAATGAGCGCCGAAAACCACGTAGGCCGCACGATCGCCGGGTACCGCCTCGTCAAGCACATCGGCGAGGGCGGCACCGCCACGGTCTATCGCGCCGAGCATCCCGAGAAGGCCGCCGCCGCGGTCAAGATCCTCCGGCCGCGGCTGGCCCAGGACCCGGTCGCCGTCAAGCGCTTCCTGCGCGAGGCGGAGTTCGGGAAGCGCGTGGTCCATCCCAAGATCGTCCAGACCTACGATTACGGCGAGTCCGACGGCGTCCACTACCTGGCGCTCGAGTGGGCCGAGGGCGAGCCGCTGGCCAACTTCGCCCAGCGCGCGGGGCAGCTCGCGCCGGCGCTCACGGCGTCGATCATCGAGCAGATCGGGGCGGCGCTCAGTGCCGCGCACGCGGCCGGGATCATCCACCGCGACCTCAAGCCAGCCAACATCATGTACAACCCGGCGACGCAGGAGGCGAAGCTGCTCGATTTCGGCATCGCGCGCGACGCCGAGGTGAGCGCCGAGGAGCGGCTCACGCGGGCGGGGTTCTTCGTCGGGACGCTGCAGTACGTGGCGCCCGAGGCGCTGAGCGGCGAGCTGGTGGACGAGCAGGCGGACGTCTACAGCCTGGCGACGATCGCCTACAACCTGCTGACGGGCGAGATCCCGTTCACGGGCCGGAGCCCCAGGGAGTTGTTCCAGCAACTACTCTCGCAGTCCCCGGTGCCGCTGAACCAGGCGGCCAAGGGGGCGAAGTTCTCGCCGGCGCTCGAGGCGGTGGTGATGCGGGGGCTCGAGCGGGACCGCGGCAAGCGCTACAAGACCGTAGACGAGTTCACCTCCGCTTTCTGCACGGCGGCGCGGGACGAGCGCCAGCCCAAGAGCGGCTTCCTCTCGGGGCTGTTCGGGCGGAAGTGACGGGGCCGGGACCAGCGCCCGGATCCGCGCCCGGGCGCCCGCTCGAGGCGGTCCTGCTGGAAAAGAGCGTCCGCCGCGGCGACTTCGTGCTCGCCTCCGGCGCCAGGTCCTCCTACTACATCGATTGCCGGCTGACCACGATGAGCGCCGAGGGGATGGTGCTGGTCGGGCGGCTGGGGCTCGGGGCCATCCGCGGGGCGGGGTGGGCCCCCGACGCGGTCGGCGGGCTCACCATGGGGGCGGACCCGGTGGCCTACGCGATCGCGGCGGCGAGCTGGTCGGACCGGCCGGTCGTGGACGCGTTCAGCGTGCGCAAGGAGGC
>CAMLLJ010000087.1 GCA_946480845.1 uncultured Gemmatimonadota bacterium | reverse complement strand
GGTACTCGGTGAGCTTTGCCGACTTCGCGGACTTCGCGGACTTCGCGGACTTCGCTGCCTTCGCCGACTTCGCTGCCTTCGCCGACTTCTTGACCGGCATGCGTGCCTCCTCCGTTCAGCCGAGGACCAGGAGCCGGACCTCGGTCATGTCTTCGATGGCGTAGCGCACCCCCTCGCGGCCGAGGCCCGACTGCTTCACCCCGCCGTAGGGCATGTGGTCCACGCGGAAGCCCGACACGTCGTTCACGATCACGCCGCCGACCTCGAGCGCCTCGAACGCGCGCCAGATGCGGCGCAGGTCGTGAGTGAAGACGCCGGCCTGGAGGCCGTACGGCGAGTCGTTGGCGATGGCGAGCGCCTCGTCGAAGTCGCCATAGCGGCGCACGGTGGTGGCCGGCGCGAACAGCTCCTCGCGGTTGACGCGCATCTCGCTCGTCGTATCGAGCAGCACGGCCGGCTCGAGCACGGCCCCCTTCCGCCCGCCGCCGACCGGCACCGTCGCGCCGGCGCGCACCGCTTCCCCGATCCAGGCCGCCGCGCGCTCGGCGTTGGCCTCGTCGATCATCGGGCCGACGTCGGTGCCCTCCGCCAGCGGGTCCCCGGTGCGGAGCGCGCCGACGGCGGCGGTGTACTTCGCCACGAACGCGTCGTACACCCGCTCGTGCACCAGCACGCGCTGGACCGAGATGCACGACTGCCCCGAGTAGGTATAGCCGCCGACGATGCAGCGCTTCACCGCGTGGTCGAGGTCGGCATCGGGCTCGATGATCGCCGCCGCGTTCCCGCCCAGCTCGAGCGCGACCCGCTTCATCGGGGCGCGCTCGCGGAACGACCAGCCGACCCGCGCCGAGCCCGTGAAGGTGAGCATGCGGATGCGCGGGTCGTCGATCAGCGGCGCCGCGACCTCGTTGGTGCAGGGAAGCACCGAGACCATCCCGGCGGGACAGCCGGCCTCATGGACCAGCCGCGCCAGGGCGAGGGTGGAGAGCGGGTCCTGCGGCGGCGGCTTCAGCACCATCGTCGCGCCGCAGGCGATGGCCGGGGCGAGCTTGTGCGCCGCGAGGAGCAGCGGAAAGTTGAACGGCGTGATCGCCGCGATCGGGGCGAGCGGAAAGCGGCGGGTGAGGCCCCAGCGCTTCTCGCCGTGCGGCATCAGGTCCATCGGCATGACCTCGCCGCGGATCCTCCGTGCCTCCTCTGCGCCCTGGCGGAGCACGAAGATGGTGCGGTCGAGCTCCGTGCGCGCCGCCGCGAGCGGCTTCCCCGCCTCGGCCGCGAGCAGGCGGGCGAGTTCCTCCCGCGCGCTGGCGACGGCCGCGGCGATGCGCTCGAGCAGGGCCGCGCGCGCATGGGTCGGCATCGCGGCCGCCGCCGGGGCCGCGGTCACCGCCGCGGCGATCGCCGCTTCGACGTCCGCAGGGCCCGCGAGCGCAGCGCGCCCCACGACGTCGCCCGACCAGGGGCTCCGGATCTCCCACGTGTCGGCGCGCTGGGCCAGCTCACCGCCGAGCAGGAAGGGAAAGTCGGTCATCAGTCGTCCTCCAGCATCGCGATCAGCTTCTTCGGGGCGGTCAGGCGCCAGGAGTCGCGGAGCAGCCCAGCCAGCTCCTCCCAGTCGGTGCCGGCATCGAGGTACACTCCCACCCATCCGCTCGGCCCCACGTAGGGAGGAACGAAGAACCGGTCGGGCGCGGCCTTGACCATGAGCGCCTGGTTGCCTGGCGCCGCCTTGCACCAGACCGAGCACCGGCCGCCGCCGTGATGGTTGGCGGCATCGGCGTACATGGCGAAGAGCTTGTTGCGCACGCGAAAGGTGGGCTCTCCCCAGGCCTCGACCTCGTGCGCCTCGGGGAGCCCGAGGCAGAGGCGGCGCAGGCGGGTGAGCGGGCGGGGCGCCATCGTGGTCTCCATCTGGTTGGGCCGTCCCGGGGCGGGAATCCTGGCGGAACGGCGGCCCGTAATGACCTCAGTCCGCCACTCGCGGCCATCCGGCCCGGAAAGTATCAGCGATGCCCGACTTCCGCTCGACACGCCGGCAGTTCCTGGCAGGCAGTGCGCTCGCGGCGCTCGCCGCGCTCGTTCCCCGGCCGCTGGCGGCGCTCGCCGCGCGGCGCCCGCCCGGTCCGCATCCCACGCCGCGGCCGGGCGTGAACGCGTCGAAGGTGCTCACGGCGGCCCAGCTCGCCGACGATCCCGACGCCATTCCCGCCTTCGACGCGGTACGCTCCATACCATCCATCGCCGACGGCATCCGCTGCCATTGCGGGTGTGCCGGGCGCGAGGGATTCTACTCGCTGCTCAGCTGCTACGAGGGCGAGGGCATGGCGCGGATGTGCCTGGTCTGCCAGGGCGAGGGCCGGATGGCGGAGCGGATGCACCGCGAGGGGCGCACGCTCGAGGAGATCCGCGCGGCGATCGACGCGCGCTACGGATGACAGCCGGCGCGCGCCGCCGAGGGCGGCCATGCGCCGCCGGCGCAGCGTTCCTGGTCGTCTCCGCCATCTGCGCAGTGCCGGCGGCGGCACAGGTCCGGGCCAGCGAGCGCGCCCGCGTTTCGCAGACCGTGGCCGGCACCACGATCACCCTCGACTACGCGCGGCCGCGCCTGCGCGGAAGGAGCCCGATCTTCGGCGGCCTGGTGCACTGGGGCGAGGTCTGGACTCCCGGCGCCAACATGGCGACGACGCTGGAGACCGACCGCGACATCGCCATCGACGGGCACCAGGTGCCGAAGGGCAGGTATTCGGTGTGGCTCGTGGTCGCGCGCGAAGGTCCCTGGACGCTGGTGCTCGATCCCGATGCGGACCGGTTCCACACCAGCCGGCCCCGCGAGCGGCCGGAACAGATCCGGTTTCCCGTCGAGGCCCAGGCGGCGCCGGAAACGGAAGTGCTGACCTGGAGCTTTCCCGACATTTCGGCCACGGGCACCACCGCCGTCCTGCAGTGGGCGGACCGCGCGGTGCGGCTGCCCATCACCGTCGGGCCGCGCGGTCCCTGAGGCGTCCGCTCAGCAGGCGCCCGCTCAGCGCGCCGTGTCCGCCGGCACCGGCCGGAGCAGGAGGTCCTGGAAGTCGAAGCTGAAATCCACCGCGCTCGACGCCGGCAGCATCTTCGCCTGGTCGATGGAGCCGTCGGGCTTGAGCGCGAAGGTGATGTAGGCGTCGGCGCGCAGCTCGCGGTCGCGCCAGCGGGCCAGGAAGGTGTCGTGCTGCCAGTGCACCAGGTCGCCCACCAGCGACGGCGTCCTGGTGAAGCGGATGACCAGGCCGCCATTTTCCGCCGCGATGGTGATGTCGCCGTACCAGGCGTCGCGGTAGGTGCCCGCGTACCGCTCGAGCGGGAGCGACGGACGCGACGTCGAATCGCGCTGCGCCGATGCCGCCTGCCCCTCGCGCTCGAGCTGCGCCCGGCCCTCCGCGGCCATTCCGCTGAAGAGCGCCAGGTAGTCGGGCACCGGCTTGACGCCCAGGTAGTGGTCGAGGACCCGCAGCACGATCGATTCGAAGGCGAGCCCCGATTCCTGGTTGGTCAGCACCACGACGCCGAGCCGCTCGGCCGGGATCATGGCGACCTTGGAGACGTAGCCGGGCAGCCCGCCGGTGTGCTGGAGCAGCTTGCGGCCCCGGTAATCGCGCACGCCGAGCCCGAGCGCGTAGCCCGAGAAATTCGGCCGCAGATGCTCGAATCCGGGCGGCGCGCCGCCGATGCCGGTCGGCGTCACGTCGCGCCAGAGCTGCCGGGTCGTGCCCGCCGAGTAGAGGCGCTCGCCGCCCGCAATGCGCCCCGAATCGAGCTGGACCATCACCCACTTCGCCATGTCCTCGGCCCCCGACATGATGCCGCCGGCGGGATTGGTGTTGTCGCTCAGGAACGGCTGGACCGGGCGCACGGTGTCGTTCACCGCGGCATGCGGCGTGGCGACGTTGGTGCCCGGGCCGCCTGCCGCGGCGGAATGATGCACGTCGCTCGCCGTCATGCCGATGCGGCGGAGGATGCGCGAGCCGACGAACTCCTCCCAGGTCTGCCCGCTCACCGCCTCGATCACCTCGCCGGCGATGAGGTAGAGCACGTTGTCGTACGCGTAGGCGGTCCGGAACGAAGTGGCCGGCGGGATGAAGCGCAGGCGGCGGGCGATCTCCTTCCGGTCGTAGGTCGACGGCGGCCACCAGAGGAGGTCGCCCGCGCCGAGGCCGAGGCCGCTCCGGTGCACCAGGAGGTCGCGCACCGTGAGCTCGCGGGTGACGTACGGGTCGTACATCGCGAACCACGGCAGGTACCGGATCACCGGCGCGTCCCATTCGACCTTGCCCTCCTCCACCAGCAGGCCAAGCGCCGTGGCCGTGACGATCTTGGTGTTCGACGCGATGCCGAACTGGGTGCGCGCATCCACCCGGTCCGGCTTGCCCATCTCGCGGACGCCGTACCCCCTGGCCAGTATTACCCGCCCGTCCTTCACAATTGCCACGGCGGCGCCCGGCACGCTGAACTCCCGCATCACCCGGGCGACGTAGGCGTCGAAGCCCGGAGGCGGCGCCGCGGCCCGCTGGGCCCGGACCGGGGCCGGAGCGGCGGACATCGCCATGGCGAGGAGCAGGGTGGCAGGGAGGTGGCGGGGCAGGAGGTGCGAAATCATGGTCACCGTGTGTGGGAGGAAAGGTGATCTCGCTCGAGGCGCAGCACGCCGTCGCCGAGGCGAACCGACGCGCCGCCCACGCGAACTTCGGTGAGCCGTCCGCCCGACCGGTCGGCTGCGACGGCCAGCAGGCTCGCGCGCCCCATCTCGACGCCCTGGCGGATGTTCCAGCGCAGGGTATCGTCGCCCGCGGGCGCGGAGTCCGCGAGCAGGCCCGCGATGGCGGCCGCGGCGGCGCCGGTGGCCGGGTCCTCCCCGATGCCCATGGCGGGCGCGAACATGCGTGCGCGGATGTCGCCGGACGGGACGGCGGGCACGAACAGGTACAGGTGCACCGCCCACCAGGCCGAGAGGAGGGTGCGCCACTGGTCGAGATCGACCCGCGCGCGCGCCAGCGCGGCAACGCTCCGGAGCGGGACGAAGAGGAACGGCACTCCCGCGGACCACGCGCTGGGCCCCGCACCACTGGTATCGATGTCCTGCACGTCGATCCCGAGCATGGCGGCGAGCAGCGGGACCGCCGGCGGCTCGGGGCCGCGGACGGGGATCCGCGCCGCCGTCAGCTCGGCGAAGGGCTCGGTGCCGGTGTCGTAGCGGACGCGCACCGGCACCAGGCCGGCTTCCTCGTCGAGTGCGAACCGCGCCTCGCCGGCGGCGCGCTGCACCATCCCCAGGTCGGCCAGGAGCCGCGCCGCGCCGATCGAGGGATGGCCGGCGAACGGAAGCTCGATCCGGGGCGTGAAGATGCGCAGGCGCCACGCCGCCTCGGGGCGCCGGGAGGGCAGCACGAAGGCCGTCTCCGAGAGGGCGAGCTCTCCGGCGATGCGCTGCATGGCCTCGGCGTCGAGCCCCTCCGCGCCCGGAAACACGGCGAGCTGGTTGCCGCCGAACGGTGCCTCCGTGAACACGTCCAGCAGGTGATACTTCAGCTCCATCCGTGCCTCCGGTGACCGCGCGCATGCGTACGGGGTCTATCGTCACGGATCCCGCCGGCCCGGCCCGGCGCATCGATACCCGATCTGGAAGCAGGCGACGATGAATCGCAGGGTTTCGCTCAGCATCGCGGTGCTCGCCGCCGGGCTCGCCGCCGCCTGCGGCTCGGACACCGGCCCGGCCGCCGATATTGCGCAGGTCCGCGTCATGCACGCCCGGAGCGGGGCGCCGTCCATAGACTTGCTCGTCGAAGGAACGGCCGTGGTCCAGGGCCTCGAGTTCGCGCGCACCTCGGCGTTCGTGGACGTACCGGCCGGCGACGCGGCGCTGGAGATCCGCGACGCGGGCGTGCGCGAGGTGCTGAGCGCCCGCACCTACGAGCTCATCGGCGGCATGCGGTACACGCTGCTCTACGGCGATGCCGGCAATGAGCGCGAGATCAACATCGCCGCCGACACGGCGGTCGGCGTCCCCCTGACCCCGCCGCCGTCCAGCGCCGCCGATACCGGCGCGATCCCCGGCGAGTCGAAGGTGAAGCTCCGCGTCATCCACAACGCGTCGGACGCGCCGCCGCTCGATGTCTACCTGACCACGGCCGACGCACCGCTCACCGGCAATCTCCCGCTGATCGAGCCGTTCCGCTACGGCACGGGCCTTTCACCCGAGTTTCCGGGGTACGTCGAGCGCGATCCAGGCGTCTACCGGGTGCGCTTCACGCATGACGGCACCGAGACGCTGGTGCTCGACACCGGCCCCATCGAGATGGCCGCCGGCCACGTGCGCACCGTGGTCCTCTCCTCGTCCGATACGACCGCGCTCGGCTTCGTCGTGGTGCGGGAGCGCTAGCCCGCGGTCAGGCGGGCTGGATCGTGGCGGGGTAGCCGGCATCGGCCACCGCCGCCGCGACCGCCCCCGGCGAGGTGACCCGCTCATCGTAGTCCACTTCGGCCCGCCCCATCCGCACCGATTCGACCGTGACCCCCGGGGACTCCGCCAGCGCCCGGCTGACCGCGTTCAGGCAGTGTCCGCAGCTCATTCCCTCGACGTGCAGTACGATCCTGGCCATCCCGGCCCCCGCGATAGAGTTGCCTCGCAACGTTGCGAAATCCCCCGCAGCATCGGCCCCGCACCATCGGTCGGCGCCGAGCTTTGCTGTAACCCCATGAACTGCAATGTCTTGCATCGTGGAACGCCGGGCATGGCGCCCGGCACGGCTCCTGCTCCTTCCATTGTACCCCAATGCGACCCCTGCCCGGCAGCCGCGACCGCAGTCCCGCCCCCGGCGCGCCCGGGGAGGGGCCGCTCGTGCCGCTGCTCCGGCCGGGCGACGATCCTGCCGATCCGCTCACCCTGCTCACCTGGTACCAGGCGCTCTCCAGCGCGCTGGCCTCCGACGTTCCCCACGACCTGCTCGGATTCTGGCTCTATCCGGCGAGTGGCGGAAGCGTGCTGCTGGGTCCCGCCGAGCTGGCGGCGGACCGCCTCGCGGTGCCGGAGCCGCCGGCCGTCGGCCGGGGGCAGCTCGCGCTGCTGGAGGAGATCGTGCGCGGCGCCGGCTACCGGTCCACCACCGCGGTGGTCGCGACCTACGAAGGCGCGGACGTCGGCCTCCTGCTCTTCGCTGCACTGGCCGATGCGTCGCACGGGCCGCGCGAGCGGAGCGCCGCGCAGCTCGCAGCCGACGCGCTGGCGCCGTCCCTCGCGCGGCTGGCGCGGCGCTGGCGTCCCGACGGCCCGCCGGGGCCGGAGCGGAGCGAGGCGACGATCTCGAAGGCGATCGCCGCCGTCGCCGAAGCGTGTGCCGGCGCCCGCATGCCGCGCGACCTGTCGCGCGACCTCTCGGCCGCGCTCACCTCGCTGGTGCGCCATGACCGCCTCGAGCTGCTGGTGCCCGGCTCGTCGGCCCAGCAGTGGTACCGCATGGGCGAACATCCGGGCGGTCCGCTCTGGGGAGATCCCGACCTCGTGGTCGGCAACGGAAGCGGCGAGCTGTCGCGCCTCCTGGCGCCGGGCGCGAGGCCGCTCCTGCTCTCCGGCCGTGCCGACGAGACGCCGGTGCTCGGCGCCGCGCCCGGATGGGACGACATGCGCTCGACGGCCGGCATCCGCCTGGCCATCGGCGGCCGCACGGTGGGCGCCTTGCTCCTCGGCAGCCGAGAGCCGCGCCTCTACAACGAGGACGATACGGCGCTGCTCGACCGCCTCGCGCCGATCGTGGCGCCCCGCGTGGACGCGTTCGTCATGGCGGGACACCTGCAGGTGCTGCGCAGCCATGTGGCGATGCAGCGGAGCCTCCCCTCCCGCCTCGCGCGCGTCCTCGAGGCGCTCGCCACCGTGAGCGATCCCGCGGAGGCGATGCGCCGCGTCCAGTCCGAGGCCGCCGGCGCCATCATGTTCGACGAGATGCACTTCGCCCTGGTGCTGGGCGACGCGACCCGCGTCGCAATGGTCATCCCCGGCGAGCGCCGCGCCCTTGCCGACCTGCCCCAGGCGGCCGCGGGCGAATCGCCCCTGGGCCGCGTCGTGCGCGGCGAGGTGGGCAGCTTCGTGGCCGACAGTGAGGGGCGCACCGAGCTGATCGTCGCCCTGCGCGTGGCGGGCCGGGTGATCGGCGCCATGATCCTGACCGCGCACCAGGAGGGGATGTTCGGCGGGGGCGATGAGGAGACCGCGCGCCAGCTCGCCGACGCCGTGGCGCCGCATCTCGAGCTGCTCCGCCGCAGTGCCGTGTCCCCGCCGCCGATGCTGCCCGGCTGGAAGCGCTCCCCCCGGCTCTGACAGTTGCGGGGCCCGGCGGGCCGCGGTACGGTACAGGGAACGTGGCCCGTCGGGCCGGAGGAGGTTCCCATGCCGCGCGCATCGCTCGTTGCCCTTCTCGCCCTCGCGGCCGCCTGCCAGGCCGATGCGCTCACCATTCCCCGGCTTCCCGAAGCTCCCGCGCCCGACGGCGAGATCCGCATGTCCGCCCGCATCGACGGGCGCACCTACGTCGCGTCGAATCCAGGCGGGTTCTCCATCCAGCACATTCAGGTCAACAAGGGAGGCATCCGCCTGGGCGCCACCTTCCAGGGTGCCGCCGCCGCCGGCGCGGTGAACGCGGCCAGCCACCAGCTCACGGTGGCCGGCACGCCCGACGGCGGCCCGCTGCCGGAGCGGATCGTCTTCAACCGGTACGATGCCTTCAGCGGCTCGCTCTACTGGATCGCGCCGGGGCAGGCGGTCGAGCTCTGGGTAGGATTGTACGAAACGACCACCGGCCGCTACCTGCTCGGGCCCTGGCCCATCACCCTGGAGCGCCGCAGCCACGACGGCGGGGGCGACAGGCCCGCCGGCGCCATCTGAGGCGGGCCTGTGGGCCGCGGCGCCTCCGGAGCGTCATTGAATCAGGTCGTCCTGCGTACTGGTGCCACTCAACAGGAGTCTCCATGAGGTCCTTCCTGCGCCTTTCCCCGGTCCTGACGCTCGCCTCCCTGCTCGCCGTGGGCGCCTGCGACGCGGGCCAGACCGACCCGGTCGCCACGGAGCCGGACGTCGCGACCATGATCCTGAACCTGAACTCGGACGTGGACTATACGGCGACGGCCAACGGGTTCCAGCTGCAGACGCTCACGATCGACAACCTGGGCTTCACCATCAACTCGGCCGAGTTCCTCAAGCCCGACGGGTCGCCGGAAACCGTGATCAACATCGAGGACTTCCGGCTTGGCGTGGCGGGAGACGCGAGCGGCGGGCCGCTCCCGAGCGGCGTCACCTTCACCCGCTCCGGCCCCTTTGCCGGCAGCGTCGCGGGGATCCAGGAAGGCCAGACCCTCCTCGTGTACTTCACCCTCTCGCACATCGAGCCCGAGCACGAAGACTTCGGCCCGGTGGCGCTCACGGTCACGCGTCCCGAAGGGGGTGGCGGGGGCGGCGGAGAAGAGTAGCGCGCATCAGAACGCCGTGGACGCGCGCACCACGATGTTGCGGCCGGGGTCGAGCGCCCAGGTCTTGTAGCGGCTGAGGAAGCTGCGGTAGCTGCGGTTGAAGGCGTTGCGCACCTGCACGTCGAGGCCCACCATGCGGCCCGCCACCGGAATGGAGAACCCGCCGCCGGCGTGCGCCAGGGTGTAGGCGCCGGTCACGAAGTCGGCGGGGTCCGGGTGGCGCTGGCGCGCGTTGGTTTCCCCCTGCAGGGCGATGTACGGCCCGGCGATCGCGCCGATGGCCTCGCCCTCGAGCCGCGCCGAGTAGGTGAGCCGGAGCGGCGGGACGAACGGCAGCGGGATGCCGAGCTCGCGGTTCTGCCCCCGGACCTGGTCCGCCGTGGCGCGCAGGTGCAGCCAGGCCGTCGGGTGATACTCCCCGACGGCCTCGATGCCGTAGAGGCGCGCGTTGCCCTGGGTGTACTCGAAGATCTGGAACCCGCTCGCCGGATCGTCGATGCCGGTCGGGCGGGGGTAGATGTAGTTCTCCACGAAGTTCACGAACCCGCCCAGCTCCGCGCTCACCCGGCTCGACTGCACCCGCAGCGCCAGGTCGAGGTTGACCGAGTGCTCGTTCGCGAGCGCCGGATCGCCGCGCTCGAACCGCGCGGTGCCCTCATGCACGCCATTGGCGAAGAGCTCGAACGTCGAGGGCGCGCGGAAGCCGCGCCCGAGGTTGAGCACCACCGCCGTGGCGGCCGTGGGGTTGACGAGGATCCCGGCGCTTCCGCTCACGGCGTCCCAGGTCCTCCGGTGCGCGGCCACGCCGAGGTCCTCATCGGCGTCCACGTCGAGGCCGCGCCGGTCGTAGCGCATCCCGAACGAGAGGTTCACCCGGCCCAGCTCGGCCTGCTCGGAGAGGAAGAGCGCGCCGTTCTCGGTGACGCTGCCCGGCACCAGGGTCTCCTCGCCGAACTTGTCCACGCTGGTGCGGAAGCCGCTCACGCCGATGATGCCGTCGAGCGGACCGAGCGGGGTGTGGTGGAGCCGGAGATCCAGCGTCGCGGTGCGGGAGAGCAGGCCCAGCGCCACCTCGGTGGCCCCTGACTCCTCGAATTCGCGGCGGTGGTTCCGCTCCCAGCCCGCGTCGACGTCCAGGTGCGCGCCCGAGAGCGGCAGGGTCATCTCGAGGTGGAGCCGGTCTTCCGCGACGCGCTGGAACGGCGTCGCGCCGGGAGCCTCCGCGGGGTCCTCGTGCAGCTCCAGCCGCTCGTCGCGATGGGCAAAGGTCAGGTGCGCCGCACCCCAGCGGCCGCGGAGCCCGGCCGAGGCGTCGCCGCCGAGGGTCTCGATCGCGCTGTTGGCGAGCGGGCCGGCCGGGGTGCGCACGTCGCCGCTCGAGCGGCCGGTGCCCGATGCGCGGAAGCCGAATCCCGCCACGGCACCTTCCAGGGCGAGCGTACCCTCGGGCATGCGCGCGTTGGAGGCGAATGCCGCCCGCGCGCGCGCGCGCACGAACGCCGGCTTACCCAGGGCATCGGGGAGGTCGCGGCCCACCACGTTGATGACCCCGCCCAGTGCGTCCGAGCCGTAGAGCACACTGGCCG
>CAMLLJ010000086.1 GCA_946480845.1 uncultured Gemmatimonadota bacterium | reverse complement strand
AGGATCCGCTCCAGCGGCATCCCGCGGTCGAGCCCGTGGCGGATCGCCGTCGCGAAGCACCCCGCGCCCCGCGGATGCGAGTTGGCGCGCGGCTCCGACTGGATCCCGCCGTCCGACCCGATCAGGCAGAACTCCTCGGCGAGCGCCAGGTCGAGCGTGCGCTCGAACGGCATCGTCCCCTCCGGCACCGCCACCAGCACGCCGGTCTTCCGGTAGCGCGCGAAGCTCGCCGCGGTGAGCCGCTCGCCGGTGCCCACCACCCGGAGGTCGGCGTAGTCGAGGCCGAAGCGCCGCTGCCACCCCGCGTCGAAGCGCCGCGAATAGAGGTAGGTGGCCCAGTACGAATACGGGTACACGCAGGTGGTGAGGCGCGCGCCGCCGGCGATCGCCGTGCGGATGGCGTCGAGCGCCTCCGCCATGTGGAAGGTCCCGCCGGTCGAGTGCAGGTGGTCGATGTGCACGTGCGCCCCGCTCTCCCGCGCCAGCCGGATCGCCTCGGCCACGCCGTCGAGCTCGCGCTCGGGCGAGGAATAGCGGAGGTGGAGGAAGAAGGGCCGGCCGAATCGCGCCGCGAGCCGGGCGTACCCGAGCGTCTCGGCGTACGGCGTCGGCTGGTACTCGAGACTGTGCGACACGCCGAGCGCCCCTTCGGCGAGATTGCGCTCGACCAGCGCGCGTCGGGCGGCCAGGTCATGCACGCGACCGCGGACCCGCATCACGCTGGTGGACGCGCCGTAGTTGATCCGGTGCGGCGCCGCACCCAGCGACGCGTAGTAGCCGTCGCAGTCGGCGCTCCCGCCGTGCATCTGCAGCGCCGTGGTGACCCCGTCGCCCAGCTTGTACTTCTCGAAGATCGGGAAGGTGCGGGCCGGGTCGGTGGAGTTGTCGGCGAGCACGTCGATGAAGCCGGGCGCGATCACCCGACCCTCGAGCGCCACGACCTCGCGGGCCGCGAGGCCGATGCCCAGGCGGATGCGGCCGGCCGCGTCCACACCGACATCGTCGAGGCGCCAGGCGGCGCCGTCGAACCAGCGCCCGCCGCGGAGCACCAGGCGGAGGTCGGGCTCGAGCGAGCGGACGGCCAGGCCGCGCGGCAGCGGCAGCCAGCTCGCTGCCGCCGCCGACGCCGCGGCCCGGAGGAAGGAACGCCGCCGCATCGCCGTCAGGACTTCTTCCGGAACTCCTTCGGCGGGCCGTACTTCGCGGCGAGCCGAAGGTCGTTCATCGCCGAGGCCTTCTGCAGGTAGTCGAGGACCGCATCGAGCGCCTCGCGCGACGAGTACTCGCCCATCTCGTCGCCGAGGACCATGCGGAGCTGCGTCATGGTGGCGCGGTCGGAGGCCTCGAGGGTGGGGACCAGCTCGTCGGTGAGATAGCTGCGATAGGTCCGCATCCAGGTGGGGATGGTCCCGTTCCCGACCAGCCACGCGCCGCAGATGCGCTCGTAGGCGGCATTCTTCTGGGCCACCAGCTCGAGCAGGCGCGCTTCGTCGGCGGGCTTCGCGAACTCGAAGAAGAAATGGTGGGCGTCCCATGTCGCCTTCGCGTCGACGTGCGCGGCGATGGCGGCCTCGCTCGGGGCGATCGCCGCGGCGAGCGCTTCCCGGAAGTTCGGCGCGAAATGCCTGAACTCCTGTGCCTTGTAGTAGTCGCCGCCGTCCTGCATGCGGGCGGCGGACGCCGCGGTGCTGGTCGTCTGCAACGCCTGCGACGCGGCCAGGGCTTCCTCGGGGTGCTTCATCATGTACGCCTGCATCCGCTGGGCGACCTCCATCGGAGGGACGGCGGCGAGCTTGGCCCGGAGGACCTCCTTGCGCTCGTCGTGGCTCTCGCGGTCGGCCTTGGTGGCCTCGATGCCGCTGGCGAGCCGGGCGCCGAAGTCGTCGGCGCCGGAGTAGCAGCCGGCGGGGAGGGCGGGCACCCGCGCCCACGCACCAGTGGCGGGGGCGGCGGCCGGCGCGCGGCCCTGCGCGGCGAGGAGCGCAGGCAGCAGCGTGAGCGACAGTCCGAACAGGGCGGCGCGCGCGGCGCCGGCATGGCGAGTCATGGATGGCTCCTCATCAGGGACAGGTGGTGAGTTCCTGCAGGGGGATCACGCCGAAGCTGCCCACGTCCACGCTGGGCGGCGGCCCGGGGGTGAAGGTGATCCGCCCGCTGGTGGCGCCGGTGGTGCGCGCGGGCCCGCGCCGGGCCGCGACGTCGTACTCGTACGACCAGGTGCCGGTGAGGTCCGGCTGGATGTCGGCGATGATGGTGAAGGACTGCCGCACGTCGAGCCGCATCTCCTGGGTGATCCGCCAGCGGCCCACCGGCCCATCGCACTTGGTCGCCTTGATCACGATCGGCCCGCGCGTGTAGTTGGCCCGGTAGCCGCAGATGAGCTGCGACTCGCGGATCCCGTGGCGCCTCACCAGCCGGGCCACCGTCTCCGGCGCGACGCCCGAGCCGTCGTACATCCCGGTGTTCATCACGTCGTGCGGCGAGCCCGGGATGTCCACCGGGTTGCCCTGCGCGTCCTTGGTGTAGGTGTCGTCGAGGCCGAGGAGGTGGCCGACCTCGTGCGCGAGGACGTCCACCCCCTGCGGCGTGGGCCAGCCCCATTCGCTGGGCGAGGAGGGATTGTTCTCGGGGATCAGCCGCGAGGAGGGATCGTCGCTGCTCCAGGCGCTGGTATTGGAGGCGACGGTCTTCACGGCGTGGGTCTTCTGCACGAACGACGTCGGCGACTGGTCGATGCGGATGGCGACCTGGTCCACCACCCCCGCCGGCATCCGGGTGCCCACTTCGACGGCCACGACCACCTGCACGTCGTAGCAGGAGAACTTGAGGCCCCGGTTCCAGACCCGGTTGATCTGCGCGACGATGTTCTGGACGTCGGTCGCCGAGATCCGGCAGGTGGCCCGGGCGGCAGTGCAGTTGGGATAGAGGAGGAGCCGGACCTTGAACTGGATCAGCTTGGCCCGGTGATTGATGGACGACACGATGGCGCCGCCGCCCACGGCGAACGACTGCGCCCTCGCGTCCGCCGCGCCGGCCAGCACGAGCGCGCAGGCCATCGCTCCCCGGAGTGCGCGCGTCATCGCCCGGCGTACCGCTCGAGGGTGAGCTCGGAGAATGCCGCGATGGTGATCGGGGGCTCCGACCCGCGGAGCGGGGCGGTGTTCCTCCGTTCCTTCCTGAGCACCGCGATCCCGCCCTCGTGCTCCAGCGCAGCCAGTGCGGCGGCGGCCATCACCCGGACCGAGGCGTCGCGGTTGTCCAGCAATGGAACGAGGGGAGCCGTGTCGGTGGCGGCGGAGGCGTAGAGCCAGGCCGCGGCCCAGAGCGGGTCACCATCGCCGCCCGAGGTGAGGAAGTCGCGCGCCGCCCGGGTGCCGGCCTCGGTGAAGCGGGCCAGCCGGAGCGCGGACAGCGTGGCCTCCGAGTCGAGGTCGGCCGCACGGATCGCGGCGAGGGGCTGGCCGGCACCGCCGGCCGCCGGCGCGGCGGCGGCCGATTCCCGGGCCGGCTCGCCGTTGGCGCACCCCGCGAGCAGCAGGAGCAGCAGCCCGCGTCCCTGGTGGATGGACATGAATGATCCCGGTTCGAGGGACAGGTGAGCGCCGAACCTGCGCGCCGCCCCTCAAGCCGGGATCATTGCCGCATCAAGACGCCGTCAAGTCGGCCGGCGGGCCCCCGCTTTCGCCCTCGCATAGCGCGCCGAGTACTCCGGATCGGCGTGGCGCCACGCCCGCTCGACCGCCTGGTAGTGCGCGGCGGCGCTGTCGAACCGGCCGGCCAGCTCGAACGCCTGCGCGGCCGCCTCGTGCAGCTCGGTATGGGTGAGGTAGGAGTTGCTGCCATCCACGCCGCCGTGGAGGGCGGGTCGGAGCACGGCGACGGCCTCCTCGGGCCGCCCCAGCGCCATCAGGCTCCGGGCCAGCTCGTAATTGATGCGCGAGTAGCCGTCGGTCAGCGAGATCGTCGCAGCCCGGAACGCCTCGACCGCCTCGGAGTGCCGCCCGGCGCGCTGCAGCAGGCGCCCGCGCAGGAAATGGTGCAGGTGCGGGTCGCGGCCGAAGCTGCTCAGGCGCCCGAACCGCTCCACGGTATCGATCACGCCGCGGAGCGCCGCCGTATCGCCGGCGGCCGCCAGCGCGGTGCCGAGATGGGTGAAGTGCCAGGTGATGAACCGGGACTTGATGCCCTGCGAGTGGTCGGTCCCGAAGCTCGCCTCGGCCATGCGGCGGTAGAGCCGGGCTGCATGCGCCGGCCGGTTGCCGTCGAGCGCGAGAATCGCCTCGCCCAGCTGGTCCGGGGCGAATCCCTCGAGCCGGCCGCCGCCGGGGATCACCTGGTTCCGGGACAGCGCCAGCGCCTCGCGCAGGCGGCCCTGGTTGCGCAGGCTGAAGAGCATGAGCCAGCGCGCTTCCGCCCGCACCTGGCGCGAGGGATTGACGAGGTCGGCAAGGAGCTGCCGGTCCAGTTCGGCGAAGTCGCCCCAGCGGACCAGGTCGCGCTGGAGCACGCCACGTGCCCACAAATAGAAGGTGTTCGAGGTCGAGTCCTGCCGATGCAGGGCGGCGAGCGCCTCGGCGCGCCGGCCCTGGCGGAGCAGCGGCTCGGCGAGGCTGCCCCAAGGCTGCGGTTCGCCGGGCGGGCGGAGCGCCATCTGCCGCCGCGCGGTGCGCTCCGCGGCCGCCAGCGAGTCCCACCAGATGTAGCTCATGCCGAGCCAGTGGAGCGCGATGCAGGTCCGGCAGAACCCCTGGCGGATGGCCCCCGCCGCGGAATCGCTGCGCACGACCCGCTCGAGCGGGGGCACCGCATCGGCCCAGCGGCCCGCGTTGTTGTAGGCCATCCCCAGCAGGAGCTGCCCGTCGGGGTCTGCCGGGTAGCGCACCGCGAGCGTCTCGGCGATGGCCACGGACGTCGCGACCGGCGCGTCGCTCATCGCCAGGTAGCCCTCGATCAGCAGCCGCTCGCGCTCGGTGGTGCGCGCCGCGAGGCGCCGGGCGCGGCTGCGCAGCTCGCGGTCCCCTTCGAAGCCGGGCACGATCGGGGTGCTGGCGGCCCAGGCGTAGTACGCCGCCATCGCGAAGGTGGAGTCGCGGTCGAGCGCGCCGCGCATCACCCGGTACGCGGCGGCGAAGTCGCCCAGGTAGTAGGCGCGGAGCCCTTCCTCATAGAGCGCATACGCGCCGGGCGACGTGGTGCGCACTCCCGCCACCGACGCCGCCGGCTCCTCGAGCCCAAGGTCGCGGGCGATGGCCGCGGCCGCGCTGTCCACCAGCCGGGCGGCGTCGGGGCCGCGGATGGTGTATCCCCGGCGCACCACGCCCGCCGGCAGCGCCACGCGCCGGAGGCTCAGCCGGAGTCCGGCTCCCTCTCGCAGCAGCTCGCCCTCGATGATCTCGGCGGCGCCGGCCCGACGCGCCGCGTCGGAGACGGCGCCGGGCAGGGTCTCGGCGCCGGCGGGCATCAGCTCGACCAGGCGCGAGTTGGCGACGACCTGGAGCCCGCGGATGCCGCCGAGGCCAGTGGACAGCATGTCGCGGACGACGCTGCCCAGGGCGGCGGTGTCGGCACTCGCGATGTGGCCGACGGCGAGGAAGGGACGGGCAGGGGCGCGGGTGCGGCCGGCGACGCGCAAGGCGGTGGCGAGGAGGGCGGCGAAGGCGACGAGGGTTGCGACGGCGAACAGGCGGAGGCGCCGGCGGGGGCGCCACGTGGGGGGGATGTGGAGTGGTTCCGGGGCGGGGGGAGTAGATCCCTCGCTGCGCTCGGGATGACTCCGTGCCGGGGCCGCTCCCGCTGCCACCGCCGTTCCCGCCGCCCTCAAACCCGCCGCGATCTCCACTACGCTCCGATCCGGCTCCGCGTCCAGCTCCCGGCGCACGGCGTCGCAGTGGGCGCGGAAGGCGGCGAGGGCGGCGGCCTGGTCGCCGGCGGCGGCGAGGGCGCGCATGTGGCCCGCGGCGTAGCGGGCGCTCAGCGCGTCCAGCTCGGCGAGGCGCCGCCACCAGGCAATGGCGCCGGTCCGCTCGGCGAGCGACTCGAGGGCGCGGAGCGCCGACTGGCGGAGCCGGGCGCGCTCCTCCTCGGCCCAGCGCTCGAACTCGGGCGCCGCGGCGAGGTAGAAGCCGTCGAGGAACTCGCCGGTGTAGAGCGAGGCGGCGCGCTCGAGGTCGCCCGCGGCGAGCGCCTCCTGGAACTCGGCGACGTCGCTGGTGATGGCGGGGTCGAGGCGCAGCTCCGCGCCGGCGGCGATCCACTCGCGGCCGGTCTCGCGGCGGAGGGCGTACAGATGCTGGGACAGGGTGTGCCGGGCCTGCTCTTCACCGGACTCGCCCCAGAGCAGCCCGATGATGCGGTCCCGGCTCGCGCCGCGCTTCCCGGCCGCGGCGACCAGCGCGAGCAGCGCCATGCGCCTCGGGCCGAGGGACGGCACGGGGGCATCGGCTTCGAGCCAGAGCCCGCCGAAGGTGCGGAGGCGCATGGGTGGGTCGCTGGGTCCGCTGGGGTGTCGGGCTAATCTGCCGCCCGGAACGGGCGCCGGGAAGGTGTGGCGCGCCCAGCGGGGTGCGGAACACCCAGCCGGCCGAGGAATCTTCTTGATCGGGCGCGGAGACGCGGAGACGCGGAGGGCGGAGAACTGCATGGACTTTGTGGGTGTGCTGTTCACCATCAGTTGCTGTTGCTTTTCTCCGTTCTCCGCGTCTCCGCGTCTCCGCGCCCGATCAAGAATGATCCTCGGCCGGCTCAGGGGCTGGCATGGATGATCATCTCCGGCTCGAGTCTCCCCAGCGCCTGCCACGCCTCCGCCATCGATCTGGACGGAAGCCAGCTCGCCTCCGTCCTTTCGCCCGGGTAGTCCGCCCACGCGGCGATCTCCAGCGTGGACTGGTCGCCGAGCCATCCCGACTCCTGGCTGAGTCCCACCAGCGGATCGCCGGCGCCGGCCGGAAGGCGGCGGCCCAGCGCATCGGAAATCCACCCCATGACTGTCGCACTGGCCGCGCTGGTGGCGTCGTCGTGGTCGATGCCGGGCTCCACCACGAGCGCCCACAGCGCGCCCCGGGACCGGTTGTCCGTGAAGGCCGCCGGCACGGCCGGGTAGACCGTCTCGTCGAACTCGGCCTGCAGCAGCAGCGTCGGCACCGCCATGGCCGCCGGGTCCGCCAGCATGCTCACGCCCGCGGGGTGCCACCCGAGCAGCCCGATGGCGCGTCCGGGGAATCGCGAGACCAGCCCGGAGCCCTCGCGCGCGCCCGCGCTGATCCCGAAGGCGAGAAACGGCGCGTCCGCCAGCTCGGGATGGCCGCTCTGCGCGGCGATGGCGGTGATCGCGGCGAACAGTGCGACGTCGCTCCCGGAGCCGTCCTCCAGCACCACCTTCGCGCCGAGGAGCGCGACGCGCCGCGATGCCGCGAGTGCCCGGAGACCGGCGCCCACCGACTGCAGCGACTCCTCGAGCAGCGGCTTGTCCAGCGGCGCGATCCGGTCACCGGTCACGAAGCCGCTGGTGGTCGGTCCTCCGAGGGCAATGATCACCGCCCGCAGGCCGCCCGCGCCGGCCGGCACGTACATCGCGTGATTGCCGCTGGTGTAGACCTCCCGCACCGTCAGCGTGAAGTCCCGGGTGTTGGTCCCCGCGGTGATGGTGACGGACGCCGTCGCGTCCTGGTAGCCCGGGCGCGCCACCTGTACGGTGACCGTGCCCGCGGCCAGGCCGGCCAGCTCGTACCGGCCGCTCGCGTCGCTGGTCGCCTCCCTGCCGGCGACGCTGATCGTGGCGCCCTCGAGCGCCGCCGAGTTGCCGGCGCTCCGGACCGTGCCCGCCAGCGTGCCATCTCCTCCTTCATCTGGCCCCGCCGAATCGCCGCACGCGAGGAGCGCAACGAGGGCGGGAAGCATCCATGCCGCAGCGAACCTGGCCCGCATGCCGATCTCCCCCTGATTGGTGAGTGAACGTCACTACACCTATCGCGGAAAGTCGGGCCGGACCGGCTCAGGGCCCGTCCCGGGGATGACACCCCGGCAGGGGCCGGTGTTTCTTTCCGGCATGCACCAGATCCCCCTGCCGCAGGTCCAGGACGCCGCCCTGAGGCAGGAGCGGCTCGACCGGATGAAGCGCGTGGCGACCGGGCTCTTCCTCCTGGTCACGGCCATCTACGTCGCCGCCCGCGTCTTCGAGGCGCGGTACCCCTGGCTCGGCTGGATCCGGGCGATGTCGGAGGCCGCGATGGTGGGCGCGCTCGCCGACTGGTTCGCCGTGACCGCGCTCTTCCGCCGGCCGATGGGCCTCCCCATCCCGCACACCGCGATCATCCCGGCCCGGAAGGACCGCCTCGGCCGGAGCCTCGGCGGCTTCGTGCAGAACAACTTCCTCTCCCGCGACGTGGTGGGTGCCAAGCTCCGCGGCCTCGGCATCTCACGGCGCCTCGCCGAGTGGCTGGCGCAGCCTGCCAACGCGCGCACCATCGCCACCCACGCCGCGCGGGGGCTCTCCGGCGCCGCCCAGGTGCTGCGCGACGAGGACGTGCGCGACCTGCTCGACCGGAGCGTGGTCGCCCGCATCCGCGCGACGCCGGTGACGCCGATCGTCGGCAACGTGCTGTCGGTGGTGACCGCCGAGAACCGGCACCAGGAGCTGCTCGACGAGGCGCTCAAGCTGCTCGACCGGGCGGTGGACTCGAACGGCGAGCTGATCCGCGACCGCATCCGGGAGGAGAGCCCCTGGTGGCTGCCCGAGATGGTGGACGACCGGATCCACGACAAGATCGTGACCGCGATCGAGAACACCCTGCACCAGGTGAGCGTGGACCCCGATCATCCGCTCCGCCTGCGGTTCGACGCGGCAGTGCACCGGTTCATCGAGAAGCTCAGGACCTCGCCGGAGACGATCGCCAAGGGGGAGGAGGTGAAGGAGGAGCTGCTGGCCCACCCGGCGGTGCGCGACTTCTCGGCGACCGTCTGGGCGGACGCGAAGGCGGCGCTCCTCCGCTACGCCGAGCATCCCGACGAGGAGGGGCTCCGGCCGGTGGAGCGGGGCATCGTCTCCCTCGGCGAGGCGATGCAGGCCGACCCTGCGCTGCAGGCCAAGGTGGACGGCTGGGTGCTCGACGCGTCGCTCTACGTGATCGACCAGTACCGCGCCGAGGTGGGGCAGTTCATCGCCGACACGGTGGCGGCGTGGGACCCGGAGGAGACGTCGAAGAAGATCGAGCTGGCGGTGGGGCGGGACCTGCAGTTCATCAGGATCAACGGGACGATCATGGGGGCGCTGGTGGGGCTGGCGCTGTACGGGCTGTCGCGGGTGCTCTAAGTCATCCCGAGCGCAGCGAGGGATCTGCTTACCCGGTATCGAACTCGGCGTAAGCAGATCCCTCGCTGCGCTCGGGATGACTCAGCGGAGTCGCTCGACTCCCGCCTCCGCTTCCCGCACGTACGGCACCAGCACCGCGTCCGGCTCCCGCCACGCCTCCCGCACCAGCCGGTACTCTCTGAGCGCGACAGCGCGGTCTCCCAGGCGCTCGGCGAGCCGCGCGCGCTCGAGGGCACCGAGGACGCGGGTCGGATAGTTCTCCCCGGCGAAGTTCCACCGGTCCATCAGCGCGGCGGCGCGGCGCTCCTCACCGCGGGCAGCGAGGAGCCGCGCCAGCACCAGCTTCTCGTGGAAGCACCCGGCGATGAGGCAGAGCGAGTCCGGGATGGCCTCGAAGCCGCGCACCGCGGCGGCGGAGTCGCCGCGCAGCAGCGCCAGGTAGGCGGCCGCCGCCGGTCCCAGGTAGCGCGCCCGCAGCTCGGCGACCGGGCTCGGCTTCGCCGCGGCGATCTCGGCGCCGCGGGCGGCCATCGCGCGGAGCGAGGCGCTGTCCCCCCGGGCGAACCACCAGGGAAGGCCACGCAGGTAGCGCGGCATGACCATTCGCACTCCCCCGGCATGCCAGTCGGCTCCCGGTGCGAGCGCCCTGCCGAAGGTCCGCGCGGCGAGCGTATCGGGAATGGTCCGGAGCAGCGCGAGGTCGAGGAACGGGTCGAAGTAGAAGGAGTATTTGTAGCCGACCGGGTCGGCGAGGAGCGGCGCGCCCGCCTCCGCCGCATCGCGCAGGTGGCCGCGCCAGGCGAGCGCCTGCGCGAGCTGCTGCCGCAGCAGGAGCGTGTCCGTTACGTTCGCCCCCGCGCCCTCGAAGTTGTGCCTGCCGGTCCCGATCTCGCGCAGGAGCCAGATCGCGGCTTCGTCGGCATCGGTGGCATGGAGCAGGTGCCCGCCCGCGGCCCAGTGGAGCGCGCCCGCGTTCGCGCCCTCTATCCGGCGCTGCACCGCAGGCGCCCGCAGGCCGCCCGAGTCGAAGAACGCTTCCATCAGGTGCAGGTCCCACGTGTGCCGGCCTGGCAGGCGCCGGCTCACGTACGCGCGCGCATACCCGCGAGCCCGGTCCCGCTGGCCGAGCTGCATGGCCAGCTGGACCGTGTGCATGTACGCCGGAGCGAAGCCGGAGTCGAGCGCGATGGTGCGGTCGAACGACTCGAGTGCGGCCGCGGGATTTCCGCCGAGCGGCGCCGGCGTGTGGAAGAGCCGCTCGCCCAGCTCGTACCAGACCGACGGGTCCTCCGGGTACCGGCGAGCCAGCTCCTCGATGCTGCGGGTGGAGCGGTAGAGCCCGTCGATGATCGCATCCCCGGTGGGTCCCAGGGCGAAGAGCCCCAGCGAGTCCGCGACGAAGAGGATGCTGTCCCGGGGCGAGAGGCCGCGGATGAAGCGGACCGCGCGGCGCATGTACTCGATCTGCGGCGCATAGCGCCAGGCCGTGGGTGGGCTCGATCCCAGCGCCCAGCCCATGCGGCGGAGCGCCAGCCCGAAGGTGCTGTCGGCGGTGACGGCGCGGTCGTAGTGGGCAAGGGCGCTGTCCCATTCGCCGGCCCGGTAGTACTGCTCGCCCTGCAGGAACGACTTGAGCGCCGGCAGCGAGCGCGAGCCGATCGAGACGTGGCGCACCGACGCGATTGGCCGGTCCCGCCCCAGCACGCGCAGGATGCGGACGCCGAGTGAATCGGCCAGCTCGCCGATTCGCTGCTCGTCGCCCGTCACCTCGATGTCGCCGGTGGCGATGCCGCGCGCGCGGTCGAGAACGGTCGCGCGGATCCCGACCGAATCGGCGCCGCGGCGCATCACCTTCCCGAAGATCACGATGGCG
>CAMLLJ010000085.1 GCA_946480845.1 uncultured Gemmatimonadota bacterium | reverse complement strand
CGCGGCCCGGGGGTACATCCCGCGCTACGGGGGGTATCGGCACACCGGGGTTACGATGCCGGTGGAGCAGATCCCTCGCTTCGCTCGGGATGACCCCCGGGCGCTGACCGCGGCTCCGCTGCTCCGCTACTCCGTCCTCGCCGCCCACTCCTCGTGCCCGTTCCCCTCCAGCCGCCGGAGCGCTTCGTCGGCCGGCTCCTGGGCCTTCCGGCGGGCGCGGTGTTCCTTCCACTTCAGGGACGCGTTCTGGCGCAGGTCGTCGAAGGTGCTGCCGATCCAGTCGCGGGTCTCGCGTCCGCCCTGCGGGGTGAGCAGCGCCGCCAGCGCGGCGCCGGCAACGGTGCCCAGCGTGGCGTAGAGCGCGCCGCTCGAGTCGCGCTCGGGCTCGCGGCGGATCTGCCGGATGCGGCGGGCGCCCTTGCGGCGGATGGTCTCGAAGCCGTCGCGGGCCGCGTGACCGGCGCGTCCGGCGCGCTCGCCCAGCTCGAGATCGCGGATCCGGCCTGCGACGCGGCCCCTGGCGCGCGCGCCGGCATCGGTGGTGAACAGGAGCGCCACGCCGGCGCCGACCGCGGCCGCCAGCGCGATGGTGGCGACGCCGCCCGCCGTGGAGCGCCCGTGCCGGCTCTCGCTCCCGATCAGGTCGTACTCGTTCATGCGGAACCTCCCCTTGGGCGGTCTGGGTAGGCATCAATTATTGTCCGGCGGGGCCGGCCCGACTGTGACTTGTCGCACACCGGCTCGCCGCCGGGCCCGACCGCGCTAGAGCGGCGCGGAATCGGCGGCCTCGCCGCTCGCCGTGTCGGGCGGGGCGTCGTCGGCCGGTGACTCGGGAAGTGGTGGTGGCGGAACGCTTTCCGCGGGTATCGGCACGATCGGCTCGTCGAAGCGCGGCACCTCGATCCGTTCGCCGCCCATCCTCCGCAGGATGAGCGCCTGGCGCCAGCGCATGCGCGAAGGCCGGTGCGCGGGATTGGAGAGCAGCGGAAACGGGAGCGCCGCGGCCAGTGCTGCCGCCTGGCGCCGGCTGAGCGCGGCCGCGGGGCGGTCGTAGTAGTGCCGGCTCGCCGCGTCCACGCCCCAGATCCCGGGGCCCAGCTCGGCGACGTTGACGTACAGCTCGAGGATCCGGCGCTTCCCGAGCGCCGCCTCCAGCCGATACGCGGTCACCGCCTCCTTCACCTTGCGGAGCGGGTTCCGCGACGGCGAGAGATAGAGGTTCTTGGCGAGCTGCTGGGTGATGGTGCTGGCCCCGCGGAGCGCCTCGCGCCGCGCCCACGCCCGCCGGCCCGTCCGCAGGAGCTCCAGGAGGTCGCCGCCGGAGGTCCAGGAAAAGTCCCGGCGCCGGTAACCGAGCGCGCGGCGGAACTCCACGAAGTCGATCCCGCCGTGGGTCCAGAACCGGTGGTCCTCGGCGATGAGCACCGCCTGGACGAACGCGGGGGCGACGGCGTCGAGCGGCACGGGCGCGGTGCGCGCCGCCGCCCCCGGCCCGCCCGCGCGCATCCGCATGAACGCCGTCGACGCCGGGAAGTGGGTGCGGTACCACACGGGCGGGGGCCAGACGGCAAACAGCCACAGCACGAAGAGCGCTGTGGCTGCCGCCAGGCCGAGCAGGACGCGCCGGGCGAGACGCACGCCCCGGGCTAACGGCTTTCGAGCGGGGTGATCCGGACCGCCGCGTGCCGCGTGGCGTGCATCGACTGGCCGACGGCGGGCACCATGATCGTGACGTCGCTCTTCTCCGAGCCCTCGAGGCCGGCCGGCACGCCGTCGAGCCCGAGGTAGTAGACGAAGCGCCGCGTCCCGTTCGACTCGATCGAGAGGTCCTGCCCGCGCTGCGACGTCGAGCCCTCCTGGGAGAACGCCGCGTCGGCCTGGATGGGAAGCGCCGTGCCCCGGCCGCGCACCGACGGGCTCATGGCGAGGTACTGCGTCACCGCCCGCTCCTGCACGTCGAACATGTCCACCTTGGTCTTCACGTCCGAGCTGTCGGTCCACGCGGCGCTGGCGCGGATGCCGTCGCCGGGGAGGATCGGGAAGAGGAGCTGCAGCATGGCGCCGGCCTGCTCGCCGACCAGGCTCGACCGGTCGGCGGTGAGGTCGGAGAGCCGGCCGTCCTGCCCGACCCGGCCGGTCCAGCGGGTGCCCCGGGCGCTGTCGAGCGCCGCGGTCGCATTCTGCGCGATCATCCCGCTCACCTCGAGCGAATCGAGCACGATCGTGGCGTTGAACCCGCCATCGGCCTCGGCGGTCTCCACGGTGAGCCACGCCGTGCGGCCGAAGACCTGCGACTGGGTGCTGCTGTCCGGGAGCTGCACCAGCACCGTGTCGAACCGCTCCAGCCGGTAGCGCGAGCGGGGGATCGCGGTGTAGGTGATCTCCCGCCCCCGGCCCTCGGACGGGGCCACGGCCGCCGGCTCGTCGGGCGCGGCGACGGGGCCCGGGCGCGCCGACGGCCCGGCCTGGGTGCCCGAGGCGCACGCCGCCACCCCGAGCGCCGCGAGGAGGGCCGTCCCGCGCATCACTGCACCAGCGCGATCGAGACGGTGGAGACGTTCGCCACCGGCATCGGCTCGCTCAGGGACGGGTGCGTGAGCGACAGGTCGGAGTTGTCGTTGAACGTCCCGTCCACCATGAAGCCGCCTTCCGAGCGCTGGAAGGTGGCGACGTTGCGTCCGGTGCCTTCGTACACCACGCCGTTGGGCGCGCTGCCGGCGATCGAGTAGTTGCTGGTGAGGTCCACCTTGAGCGCGTTCGCCGCGCCCGTCGTGGCCGCGTAGCTGGTGATGGCGCGGCGGGTGCTCGGGCCGGGGCCCACCGAATCGGTGGTCTCGGTGGTGTCGGTCCAGGTATCCCCCGCCTTGGCAGTCGCCTTCACCTTGGGAAAGAGCGCCGTCACCAGGCCGCGCAGGGTGCCCATCGGGATGGCCTGGGCGGTGTCGGCCGACTCGAAGCCGTTGAGCTTGCCGCTCGCGTCCACGTACCCGCTGCCGGTGGCGCCCTTGGCGGAAAGGATCGGGCCTGCGATGGCGGGATCGACGGTGCTGTCGGCGCTGATCGAGTCCACGGTGGCGCGGACGGCCTTGCCGCCGGCGCTGTCGTCCATGACGACGGTCAGGAAGGCGACGTAGCCCAGGCGGACCTTCTGCTCGCCCCCGCCGGCCGCGGTGGCATCGACCGTCTGCTCGGTGGTCTGGGCGATGCGGTACTTGAGCGTCACCGGCTTCGCGATGCCGGGAGCCGGGAGCATCAGGGTGCCGGCGAACGCCGCGAGAGTCAGGGAACGGGGGAGCATGGGTCCTCTATCCTGGTCAGGTGTCGGCGCTCCGTGGGCGCCATCCCCGCGGCCTCCTTGGCGGGCCGCGGCGGAGGAGAAAGGTAATGCAAGGAGCGGGCTAGCCGCCAAAGGACGACGGCCCCCGGGACATCCCGGGGGCCGTCGCGTTGCCGGACCGTAAGCCGAGTTCTGTTTCCCTCACGCCTCGCGGCGCTCCGGGAGATGGTCATCTGTCTGGGACGGTTGTCGCCAACCGCCTCGAGCAGCCTACCCGCGGCTACCCCGCTTGCGCGGGGGTGGGCGGTGTGGGTCACACCTCGCCGCTTATTTGGCCTTGCACCGACTGGGGGTTGCCGTGCCGTCGCTGTTGCCAGCGCCGCGGTGGGCTCTTACCCCACCGTTTCACCCTTACCGGCCGGTTGCCCGTCCGGCGGTCTGTTTTCTGTGGCCCTGTCCGTCGCCTCGCGGCGCCCAGGCGTTACCTGGCAGTCTACCCGGTGGAGCTCGGACTTTCCTCGGACGCCCGAAGGCGCCCGCGACCATCGCATCCGGCGCCCGCAATATACCGCCGCGGGCGCTCCGGCGCCTACGACGCCTCCTCGCCCAGCGCCGCGAGCCCGCGCTGCGCCATCCTGAGATAGGGGCTGAGCGCCGGGTCCGCCGACTTCCACTGCGCGATCACCCGCCGGTACTCCGCTCGCGCTTCGTCCTTCTGCCCCAGCTTGGCGTGCAGGTCGGCGCGGAGCAGGCGGACCCGGCCCACGATGCCCCAGCGCGGGTCGAAGCCGCGCGACGCGAAGACGTCCGGCTCGAAGCTCTCCAGCAGGTCGAGCGCCGTCTGGTACTCGCCGAGCTGGTAGTAGGCCATCGCGGCGATGGGGCGGCGGTACACGAAGTAGTGGACCTTGCGGGACATCTCCGCGGTGTCGGGCGCCGCCAGCGCCCGGCGCGCGGCCGTGGTGTCGTTGTTCTGCAGCGCGAGCCAGGCGGCGATCTCGGGCGGGTCGCCCTCGCCGCTCAGCGCGCGCAGCTCGCGCAGCGCGGTCGAATCGCTTTCCAGGCCGGTGAAGAGGCCGACCGCCGCGGCGGCTCCGCTCGAGATGATCGGCTTCCGCCGTTCCGCCGGCGCGGAGCGCGCGGCCTCGGCGGCACTCTGCCAGACGCGCCGGAGCGAGGCGGCCGGCGCCCCGGCCGCCGCGTAGAGCTGGCTCAGCGCGGTGCGGTGCCAGTGGTCGCCGCCCCCGGCCACCAGCGGGAGCGCCGGGTAGACCGTCTGCCGCACCCGGTCGGCGAGGTCGATGGCGCGCACCGCGTTGGGCAGGTCGCCCTGGTAGGCGAAGACGTTGGCGGCGGAGGTCAGATCCCCGAACGCCGTGGGGATCCCCTCCAGCGGCCGGAAGTCCTCGGGCGCCGTCGAGTCGAGCGCCGCGCGCAGGATGGCGGCCGCCTGGTCCACCTCGCCCGAGGCGAAGCGCACCCGAGCCTCCACGAACGCCAGCTCCGGGTTCCCGGGATCGAGGGTCCGGAACCGCGCCACCTCGCCGAGGGCCGCGCCGAAGTTGCCGGCCGCGATGTAGGCGTCGATCAGCGCGCCGTGCGCGCGCGGCGAGGTGGGCTGGATGCCGACCCAGTCGCGCGCCAGCGTGACCACGTCGCGCTGGGCCCGGGCGGACGCCTGCAGCCGCGCGCTGCTGTCCATCACCAGCTTGCCCAGCCGGTCCCGCGTGGCGGCGAACGAGTCGTTGGGCATGAGCGCGATCGACGCGCCCGGCTTCGACGCCTCGGCCAGCATCGACTCGATGTGGTCGTAGGCGAGCGCGTAGGTGGGGTCGAGCGCCAGGGTGCGCCGGAACGCGCGCAGCGACTGGGTCATGTTGGCGGGCCGGTTGGTGCCGCCGAAATCGTGGAACCAGGCCTCGCCCAGCCCGTACCAGGCGTCGGTGTCGTTGGGGTCGTGCTCGATGAGCTGCTGGTAGAGCGCGCGGGCGTCGTCCGACTCGCCCTCGATGAAGGCGCGGTAGGCGTTGATGATGGTGCGCTCGTGCTGGGGCAGGCCCTCGGAGAAGGCCGTGGCCCGCACCATCGCCTGGGAGCTGAGCGAGTCGTTGGGGCCCACCAGCCAGCCGCGGGTGAGCGCGTACTTGTAGTAGGCGAGCCCGAAGGTGGTGTCGATCGAGAGCGCGCGCTGGAGCGAGCGCTCGGCGGTGGCGAGGTCCCAGTGGTTGAGCGCGTCCACGCCGAGCAGGTAGGACCGGAACGCCTCGAGCGAGGAGGTCGTGGCCTGGGCGATGTTGGCCCGGATCTCCGCGGGCGCGCCGGTCAGGTCCAGCAGCCGGGCCGCCAGCTCGTCGAAGAGCGAGCGCACATCCGCGCCGGGCACCGCGCCCACCTGCGCCGTCTCGATCCGGCTGCCGGTGGCCACGTCGAAGACCCGCGCCACCAGGTGGAGCGAGTCGCCCGCCTGCTCGAAATCCCCGAGCACGACGGTCCAGACGCCGGCATCGCGCGCGAGGCGCCGCGCCTGCTCGAGCCCGATCTCGGCGGTGTCGGCGATCTCGTGCTTCTGCAGCAGGTCGTGCATCCGCTCGTTGTCCACCACCTGCAGGTCGCTCCACTGCGACAGGTTGAGCGCGAGCATGCTCACGCTCCCGTCCCGGAGCCACTCCACCGACTGGTCGCCGCGCAGGTTGTCGAACGGCAGCACCAGGATCGAGCGCCGGGGATCGACGCCCTCGGGCGGGCCGCCCGGGCCGCGCGCGAGCGTGACCGCGGTGCCCACCGCGAGCGCCGCGGCCGCAAGGCCGCCCACGGCGAGCACGCGGGACCGGAGGCTCCGGCGCGGTCGTGGCACCGCGCGCTCCCCCAGCACGGCCGAGCGGAACGCCTCGCCCGTCTGCCAGCGCGAGCCCGGCGGCTTCTCCAGCGCGTGCATGATGGCCGAGGCCAGCTCCGGCGGCGTCTCGGGGCGGTGCCGCCGGATCGGCGCCGGGCGCTCGCCGATGTGCTTGGAGACCACGACGCGGTTGGGGCCGTCGAAGGGCGGCGCCCCGGCCAGCATCTCGTACGCCACGATGCCGAGCGAGTAGAGGTCGCTCCGGCCGTCCACCTCTTCTCCGGCGGCCTGCTCGGGGCTCATGTAGATCGGGGTGCCCACCGCCACGCCCTGCGCGGTGCGCGGGCCCGAGGCCTCCGTGGCCACGGCGCGCGCGATCCCGAAATCGGCGAGGAGGGCGCGGCCCGTGGCCCGCTCGAGCAGGACGTTCTCCGGCTTCACGTCGCGGTGCACCACGCCGGCCTGGCCGGCGGCGTCGAGCGCCGCCGCGAGGTCGGCCACGATGCGGACCACGTCGGCGACCGGCAGCCGGGGCTCGCGCGCGAGCCGCTCGCGGAGCGTTTCGCCCGCGATCTGGTCCATGACGTAGTAGAGGAGGTCGCCGTCGGAGCCGGCGGCGTGGACCGATACGATGTTGGGATGGCGGAGCCGGGCGATGGTGCGCGCCTCGGTCAGGAAGCGCCGGGCGAGCGATTCGTGGGCCGCCAGCTCGGGGTGGATCACCTTGACCGCGACGGGCCGGTCGAGCGCCGTGTCGGTGGCCAGGTAGACGACACCCATCCCGCCCCGCCCGAGCTCCCGCTCGAGCCGGTACTGCGGCCCGAGGGCGGTCTGGAGGCGGCCGGAGAGGTCCGAAGGCTGGTCGTTCACGCGAGGACTCCGGATGGGACGGAAAGGCAATATACGGCCCGGCTCGGGCCCACGCCCTTCCTTGGATGCCCGGGAGCGGTGAATGGTTGCCCCCGGGAGCCGGCCGGCCGCCCTGGGGAACCGCCCGGGCATTGAGCGCCTGTTGACCCCCCGGTTCTAGCGTGTCCCCTCCCCGAGCCAAGGAAGCGGGACGTGGCATACACCAGGGAGGGACTCACCGTCGCCACCGTGCTGACCGCCTCGGAGCGGCAGCGGGTGGACGCGGCGGGCAGCGGCGTCTTCGCCGTGGTGCACCGCGACAGCGTGCCCGAGGCGGTGCGGGTGGTCCGGGAGCGCGCGGTGGACGCGGTGCTCGTCTCCGTGCACCACTGCGCACCGGAGCAGATCGACGCCGTCGGCCACCTGGTGCGCGACTTCCCGGGCATTCCCACCGTCGCCCTCCTGTCTCAGCACGATCCCGCCGCCAGCCAGATGCTGCTGCGCTTCGGGGCGTCCGGCGTCCGCCAGGTGGTGGACGTCTCGCTGCCCGCCGGCTGGTCCCGGCTCCGGGAGGCGGTGGCGCTGCCGGCCACCCGCTCTGCCGCGCGCATCCAGGGGCCGGTGCTCGCCGCCCTCGGCGAGGCCACTCCCGACGCCCGGCTCTTCATCGAGGGCCTGGTGCGCCTCGCCCCCGAGACCCCGACCGTCCGCCGGCTCGCGGCGTCGCTGCACGTCCGGCCCAGCACCCTGATGTCCCGCTTCGCCCGGGCCGGCCTCCCCAGCCCCAAGAACTACCTCGCGTCGGTCCGGCTGCTGCATGCCGCGCACCTCTTCGAGAGCGGCGGGCTCAGCGTGGCGGACGTGGCGTACCGGCTCGACTACTCCTCGCCCCAGAGCTTCGGGCGCCACCTGCGGACCATGCTGGGCATCACGTCCTGCGAGTTCCGCAACCGGTTCCCCTTCCCGCTCGCAGTGGAGCGGTTCATCGAGCTCATGATCCTACCCTACGGCCGAATCTGGCCAACGTTCCATCCGTTGTCGTCGGCGGGCTGACCGGCCTCAGGTGCGGGCGGGGGCCACCGTGCCGGCGCACGCGCCGAAGCCGATCCCCACCGCCCCGTCGCGCTCGGCCCGGCCGCGCAGGATCACCTCGTCCCCGTCCTCGAGGAAGGCGCGGGTCTCGCCCTCGCCGATCGCGACCGGCTCGGTGCCCCGCCAGGTGAGCTCGAGCAGGCACCCGCGCGCGCCCCGCTCCGAGCCGCTCACCGTCCCGCTCGCCAGCAGGTCGCCGGTGCGCAGGTTGCAGCCGTTGCTCGAGTGATGGGCGACGAGCTGGGCGAGGGTCCAGTACATGTCGGTGAAGCTCCCGCGCGAGAGCCGCACCGCCGGCGCGCCGCGCTGCCGCATGGCCGCGCTCCGCAGCCACACCTCGAGTGTCAGCGCGATGCCGCCCGCCTCGGCGTTTGCCGCATCGGCCAGGTACGGGAGCGGCGCGGGATCGCCTTCGGCGCGCGGGTACGCCGGCGCCCGGAAGGGCGCGAGCGCTTCCAGCGTCACCACCCAGGGCGACACCGTCGTCGCGAAGTTCTTCGCCAGGAACGGCCCCAGCGGCTGGTACTCCCAGGCCTGCACGTCGCGCGCCGACCAGTCGTTCACCAGGCAGAGCCCGAAGAGGTGCGACTCCGCGCGCCCGACCGGGATCGGCTCGCCCAGGGCGTTGCCTACGCCGATGTAGCAGCCGACCTCCAGCTCGTAGTCGAGGCTCCGCGAAGGCCCGAACGTGGGCGCCGCCGCCTCCGGCCCCTTCGTCTGCCCCTTCGGCCGCTCCACCGCCGAGCCGCTCGGCACGATCGACGAGGCGCGGCCGTGGTAGCCGATGGGGACGTACTTGTAGTTGGGCAGCAGCGGATTGTCGGGCCGGAACATCCCGCCCACGTTGGTGGCGTGGTGGATGGAGGCGTAGAAGTCGGTGTAGTCGCCGATCTCCGCGGGCACCAGCAGCTCGGCATCGGCCATCGGCAGCAGGAAGGTCTCCTCGCTCTCCCGCATCTCCCGGGCGCGGTAGCTGCCGTCGCGGAGGATGACGCTCAGCTCGCCCCGGAGCGTGGACCATACCGCCGGCCCCGCCGCCATGAGCCGGTTGAGCGTCGTGCTCTCGCACGGGTCCGCGGCCGCCGTGAGGTAGGCGGCGCGGCGGCAGGCCACCACGTCCACGATCCGGTCCCCGATCGCCACACCGACGCGCGGACGCTCGCGGGTGCCGCGCCGGCGGTAGACGCCGAAGGGAAGGTTCTGGATGGGAAAGTCGGTGGCGGGGTCGTTGGCGGACTCGATCCAGCTGCGGAGCGCCGGGTCGTGGGTCTCGTTCAGCTCAGGAGGCATGGCGGCCGCCGGGTGAGAGGGGCTGCAGGAGGCCGAGCGCGCGCAGTTCGCCCACCGGCTCGGTGAAGGAGCAGGAGCCGAAGCTGAGCGCGACGCGGGTGCGGAGTGCGGCGATCGATTCCCGGCCGGCGAAGCGCCCGCGCCAGCGCACGCCAGTCTCGTCGAAGGCGAAAGCCGACGGGTCCCGCTCTTCGAGGACGTCCTCGATCTCCGCGATCGACAGGTCTGCCTGGGCGAACGCCGCGGCCAGGAAGAGGTTCAGGTACCCGTACATCGTGCCGCGCGCGCTGCCCGGCTCGTAGGTGAGCGGATACTCGGCGCGGATTGGATGGTGGAGCCCCGCGGTGGCCTTGAAGGGGACCCCCTGGTCGGCGGCGAGCCGGATGAAGCGCGCGAGCTCGCGCGGCGAGGGAAAGGCCTCGGGGGTGACGCCTCCCGTCCGCACCTTGGCACGCGCCCCCTGCGCCGCGAGCGCGGCGAGCAGGTCGGCGGGATCCTCGGCGATGGGAATCTCGACGTACGCCTCGACGCCCGCGGGCACCGAGCGAGCCACGCGGGTGAGCGACTCGATGTCAGTGGCCTTCGCTTCCAGCATGTCGATCACCGCGCGCCCCGCGGCGCTGTGCGCATGGCGCTCGTTGAACGCGAAGATCAGCTCGGCATCGTGCGCGGGGTCCGCGCCGCCCAGGACGCTGAGCCGCCACGGCGCCGCTTCAGCGACGCGGGGAAGCAGCGCCGAGGCCGCGCCTTCCAGCTCGTCGAGCCGCGCGAGCGGCACCACGAAGCGGCCCATCGCCCAGGCGTCCGGCCCCGCCAGGTAGGCGGCGTAGTTCTCGACCGCCGGGCGCATGTCGAGCTTCGCCGGCGGGAAGAGGCCCGCGTAGTCGATCAGGCCCTCGAGCAGGGCGCGGACCGGCGGTCGCTCTGCAGCCATTCTCGTCATCTCCTTCCCGGCACAATATACTTGCGTTACGAAGTGAAACCTCCCACCGCGGAAACGCGTAGGCGAGCGGGTGACCAACAGAATCTTTGCATCCTCGCTGCGGGTCGGGGTCGAGACCCTGCGCTCCAACCCCCTGCGCACCATTCTCTCCACGCTCGGCGTCATCCTCGGCGTCGCATCGCTCGTGGCGGTGCTGTCGATCGGGGACGGGATGGAACGCTTTGTCCGCGGCGAGATCGAGCGGACGACGGACCTGCAGACCATCATGGTGAACCCCGCCATGGAAGACGAGGTGGGCGGCGTGCGGGTGCCGCGCACCGACTTCGCCCGGTTCGGTCTCGCCGACGCGGACTCCCTGGCCGCGCGGCTGGACGGGCTCGCGCGGGTGTCGATCGGGGTGAACGGCGCGGCGCGCGCGAGCCGGGAGGGCGCCGATTCGGCGGGCGCCGCTGCCGTCACGGCCACCACGGCCGCGGCCGAGGAGCGCCTGCGTCCCACCTTCGCGGCGGGGCGGTTCTTCTCGGAGGAGGAAGTCCGGGACAGCGTGCCCGTGGCCGTGGTGTCGAACGGCCTGGCGCGCGGGCTGGGCGGCGGTGAGGACGGCACGGGCCTGCTCGGGCAGGAGGTCCGGCTCGAGGGGACGGCGTTCCGGGTGGTGGGCGTGCTGGCGCCCCGGGGGAAGGAACGGATGTGGTCGGTGACCGTGCCCTTCACGCTCGCCGACCGGGCGCTCGCGCCCACGACGGCGGTGCGGCCGGTGCGGCTGCTCGCGCGGGTCACGCGGGTGGAGGAGGTGGACAGCGCGATCGCGGTGATGCGCTCGTGGGTGGCCGGGCGCGGCGGCGGCGCCACCGTGGATGCCAGCCCGCAGGGCCGCATCGACCAGGCGCAGCAGGGCATCCGCATGTTCAAGCTCGCGCTCGGCGCCTTCGCCGGCATCTCGCTCATCGTCGGCGGGCTCGGCATCATGAACGTCCTGCTGGCCGCGGTGCTCGAGCGGACCCGCGAGATCGGCATCCGCAAGGCCATCGGCGCCCGCCA
>CAMLLJ010000084.1 GCA_946480845.1 uncultured Gemmatimonadota bacterium | reverse complement strand
CGGTGCGCAAGCTGCTGGGCCCCCGGTACGACTCGACCGGCTACATCGCCGACTGGCGCGATGCCGTGATGGCCGAGCCGGCGCTTGACGTCGAGGCGGTGAACATCAACAACCTGGTGGAATACCGCCGCGCGCGGCGGAAGATCCGCGAGTATCCGCTGGTCATCATCCTCCATTCGGCGGCCGGGGACAGCATGGACCTGCTCCGGCGGACCGCCGACTGGTTCGTGGGGCGCCGGGGCACACTGGCGATCTTCATCGGCAACGAGTACGACCTCATGGTCGAGAAGATCGGCTTCTGCCGCGACACCTCGGCCGACTTCATCTGCAGCCAGCTCCCGATCGAGTCGGCGCGCTGGCTCTACGCCGGCGCGGCGCGGAGCCGGGTGCTGGCCATGCCGCACGGCCTCAATCCCGAGGTCTACCGGCCGGCCCCCGAGGTCCCCCGCACCATCGATGTCGGCTTCATCGGGGACGTGTACGGCCACTTCATCGGGGACGTCGAGCGCACCAACCTGATCCGCTACTTCCAGGCGCACGGCGCCGGGCTCGGCCTCCGCTGCGATATCCGCTCCGGGCGGGTGCCCCGGCACCGGTGGGTCGAGTTCCTCCAGCAGTGCCGCGGGATCATCGGCGCCGAGTCCGGCACCTACTACCTCGACCGGAGCGGGACGCTGATCCCGGAAGTCCTCGAGTGGTGCCGCCAGCATCCGGCGGCCCCGTTCGAGGAGGTGCATGCGCGGTTCTTCGCGGGCCGGGCCATCGAGCATTCGGGGAAGGCGATCTCCTCGCGCCACTTCGAGCCGATCGGCACCAGGACCTGCCAGCTCCTGCTCGACGGCGACTACAACGGGATCCTCGAGGCGGACGAGCACTACATCGCCATCCGGAAGGACCTTTCCAACCTGCCCGAGGCGCTGGAGCGCTTTGCCGACGAAGGGTACCGGGCCGCCATGGCGGAGCGCGCGTACGAGCATGTGCTGGCCGGGCACACCTACGCGCACCGGATCCGGGCATTCGTCCAGGCAGTGGCGGGCGCGCCGAGGGGCGCGGCGGCGTGAAGCCGGCGATGCGGGCCGACGCCACCGTCATCGGCGGCGGCGTCATCGGGCTCGCCGTGGCGATGCGGCTCGCGCGGGAGGGACTCGCGGTCGTGCTGCTGGAGCGCCATCCCGGCTTCGGCCGCGAGACGAGCAGCCGCAACAGCGAGGTCGTGCACGCCGGCATGTACTATCCCACCGGCTCGCTCAAGGCGCGGCTCTGCGTGGCGGGGAACCGGAGTCTCTACGCCTGGTGCGAGGCGCACCGGGTCGAGGCGCGGCGCATCGGCAAGTTCATCATCGCCACCGGAGACGACGAGGTGCCGGCGCTGGAAGCGATCCTCGCCAGGGGAAGGGAGAACGGTGTTCCGGGGCTGCGCCGGGCGTCCCCGGACGAGCTGGCGGCCGCCGAGCCGGAGGTCCGCGCCGTCGCGGCGCTCTTCTCGCCCGACACCGGGATCATCGATTCGCACGCACTGATGCAGAGCATGGCGGACGCCGCGCTCGCGGGCGGGGCTGCCCTCGCCTGGGGGCACGAGTATCTCGGCGCCGATCGCTCAGGAGCGGGCTACCGCGTCCGCTTCCGGGAGCCGGCAGGCGGCGCGGGCGAGGTCGAATCGGCGCGGGTGGTGAATGCCGCGGGCCTCTTCGCCGACCAGGTGGCCGCCGGCCTCGGCATCGACATCGACGCGCGCAAGTACCGGCTCACCTACGTCAAGGGCAGCTACTTCCGGCTGGGCGGCGCCTGGCGCGGGCGGCTCAGGCACCTCGTCTATCCCGTGCCCCACGCGGGCCTGGCCGGACTCGGCTGCCACGTGACGCTGGATCTCGCGGGCGACGTGCGGCTGGGACCCGACGTCGAGTTCCTGCCCGACCGCACGCTCGACTATTCCGTGCTGCCGGCGCGGGCGGCCCGCTTTGCCGAAGCCGTGCGGAGCTACCTGCCCGCGGTGCGCGAGGACGACCTGCTGCCGGGGCAGTCGGGCATCCGGGCGCGGCGGATCACGGGCGACGCGGCGCCGCCGGACTTCGTGATCGCCGAAGAAAGTGCGGCCGGATTTCCGGGCTGGGTGAACCTCGTGGGGATCGAATCGCCGGGGCTCACCTGCTCGCTCGAGATCGCGGACGAAGTGGCGCGGCTCGTCGCCTGACCGACGACTGGCCCGCGCGGCAGGCGCGATTAAGTTGAGTCGGCACCCGGGCCCTTAGCTCAGTCGGTTAGAGCAGCGGACTCATAATCCGTAGGTCGTGGGTTCGAATCCCACAGGGCCCATCCTCCGTAGGGAGCTGGCCAATGCTGCGCGCGAATGCCATGCTCGCTTTGACGACATGCGTCATGATCGCCGGCGGCTGCTTCCTGAGCCCCGGCGGGTGCGACTACGAGCACCGCAGCATCGAGCTCGCCGGCACCCTCGTGCCGGTCGGCCCCGGGGCGACGGCGGTCGGCGCAACGCTCACCCTCAACGAAACCCGGGGCGACGACCCCGACTTCCGCACCTTCCACGTCGAGTTCACGGGCACGCTCGCCGGCACGATGGAATCCGCGGTGCTGCGCGACGTGGCGACGGGCACGGTGCTAGCGACATTTGCCGGCGGAACCGGATGGTCGAGCAACGTGGACATCGGCCCGACGCCGACGCAGGAGCAGGTCGCGTTGCTGGCGGGCGCCGGGCGCCTCCAGCTGCGGCTGGTGTCCGCCCCCTCGACCATTCCCGCCCTCGAGGGCCTGCTGTCCGTCACCTCCCGGACCGACTGGTCCCATCCCCGCTGCGACTGACCCGGCGGCACCCCCGCATCAATCCCGCACCATTCGTTCACAGATCTCGCACCAGCGCGCGTTGCCCGGCGGGCACCGCGTCCGTAACGTTGACGGAGCCCATTCCGGAGCCCGTCTCAGCGCCATGCCCGGTCCCGCCCGCCGCCTCGTCTCCTGGCCGCTGCTGCTCCTGCTCGCCTGCCTCGCCGCGATCGGTGCGGCCGGCTGGCAGGCGCAGCGCGCAGGCCGCCTCCAGCGGCAGACCGCCGAGCAGCTCCTGCACGACTACGCCGCCTTTGCCGCCTGGACCTTCCGCCAGGAGGTGAACGACGTCCTCCGCGAGGCGGCCTGGCAGGTGCTCAACCCGATCCTGCACCGCGACGTGCACATGCTGCAGGGCCGCCCCGGTGCGCGGCACCTGATCGAGTACCAGCGCCGGTCGCTCGCGGAATGCGGCTGCGATCCCGCCTACCGGGTCGGCACCTACTTCGCCTTCGTGCTGGGCGACACGGTGCTCGAGGCCGACGGCGCACTCCTCGGCGAGTCGGGCCGCCGGGCGGTGCTGGATTCTCTGGCGCGCCGCATTCGTGCCCCCGACGCACCGCCGGACCGGATGGCGCTGATGGCCGAGGCCGGCGGCCTGCCGCTGCTCGCGTATGGGCTCATGCCCACCTTCCGCAACGACACTGTGGTCTACGGCTTCACCCTCGACCCGGCGAGCCTTCCCGCGGTGTTCGACGAGGCCTTCAGCCGTCAGCCGCTGCTCCCGAGCGCCGTCACCCGCGGCGCACCGAACGACTCGCTGCTCGACGTGCGCGTGCTCACCCGGAGCGGGCGCGTGCTCTTCTCGACGGCCGCCGGCGCGGCCGGGCCCTTTGCCGTCGAGGACACGGTGCCGGCGGCGGCCGCCGCCCTGCGCGTGAGTGCGGCGCCGAGGGAGGCGCTGATCCGCCAGGCGATGGGAAGCGGCGCGCCGCACTCCGCCTTTCTCGCCGTGCTCATCCTCATCGCCGCAGCACTCGCCGTCGTCGCCGTGCGCCAGCTCCGGCGCGAGGAAGAGCTGGCACAGGTGCGCTCGGATTTCGTCTCCAGCGTGTCGCACGAGCTGCGCACGCCGCTCGCCCAGGTGCGGCTGTTCCTCGAGACGCTGAGGCTCCGCCGCTTCTCGACGGAGGAGCAGCGCGAGTGGCTGCTCGATCACCTCGACCGGGAGACGACCCGCCTCACCCAGCTCGTGGAGAACGTCCTCCACTTCTCCCGCGCCGACCGCCGGCAGACGCCGCCGCCGCTCGAGCCGCGCGACCTCGGAACGGAGATCGAGGAGACCGTCCGCGCCTTCGCGCCGCTCGCCGCGGTGAAGCGGGTGGAGCTCCGGACCGAGCTGGCGCCCGGCCTGGTGGCGCCCGTTGATTCCGCCGCCTTCCGGCAACTGCTGCTCAACCTCCTCGACAACGCCGTCAAGTACGGCCCGCCGGGCCAGCTCGTGACCGTGACGGCCGCCCGCGAGGGCAATGCCGTCCGTCTCGCCGTCTCGGACGAGGGACCGGGCGTGCCGGCGGGCGAGCGCGACCGGATCTGGGAACCGTTCTATCGGGGCCGGGCCAACGGCTCGCGCGCGGTGGGCGGCAGCGGGATCGGGCTCGCCGTGGTGCGTGATGCCGTGGACCGGCACGGCGGGCGGGCCTGGATCGAGGATCGCGTGCCGGCGGGCATGAGCGTGGTCATCGAGCTGCCCGCGCCCATGCCGGCCGCCCGCGAGGTGGGGGCGGCATGACCGCGCGCATCCTCGTGGTGGAGGACAACGCCGAGCTCGCCGACGGCATTCGCTACAACCTGGAGCTCGAGGGCTACGACGTGGCGGTGGCGGGCGACGGCCACGCCGGGGTCCGCCTCGCCCGGGAATGGCGCCCCGGCCTGATCGTGCTCGACCTCATGCTGCCCGGCATCGACGGCTACCGGGTGCTCCAGTCCATCCGCGCCGCCGGCGACCGCGTGCCCGTCCTCATCCTGAGCGCCCGCGGCGAGGAGGCGGACAAGGTCCGCGGATTCCGGCTCGACGCCGACCAGTACGTCACCAAGCCGTTCGGCCTCCTCGAGCTGCTGGAGCGCATCCGCTCGCTGCTCCGGCGCGCATCGGCCGGCAACGGGCCCGCGCGGCCCGAGCCGGTGCGCTTCGGCGACATCGAAGTGGATCCCGCGTCGCGCGGCGTGACCCGCGGCGGTGCCTGCGTCACCCTCACGCCGAAGGCGTACGACCTGATGATGGCGCTGGTGCGGCGGGCCGGGGCCGTCGCCACGCGCGTGGACCTGCTGCGCGAGGTCTGGGGCCAGGAGGGCGACGTGCTCACCCGCACCGTGGACTCGCACATGGCGGAGCTGCGCCGGAAGCTCGAGCCCGATGCCGCGGAGCCGCGGCATTTCCTCACCGTCTGGAAGGTGGGCTACCGGTTCCAGGCCTGACACCATCCCCGCACACAACTCGCACAGATCCGCGACCGGACCTTCGCCATCCGCCGCCATCCACCTGATATCGTGTTCCCGGTCCGCCACCCTTCGATCGAGGAGCCCATGGTCAAGCCCAGTATCTTCGGCGCGCTCGCGCTCGTCTTCCTCGCCGCCGCGCCGGCCGACACCGTCCCGCTGATCGTCCCCACCAGCTGGCTCGCCCAGCATCTCGACGATCCGAAGCTTGTCCTCCTGCAGGTGGGAGAGGAGGAGGGGTACGATGCCGCCCACATTCCCGGTGCACGCTTTGCCGGCATGGGTGATTTCTCAGCTCCCCGGGGCGAGGGCCTTGCACTCGAGATGCCGACGCCCGAGCGGATGGATTCGCTGCTCGAGGCCAAGGGAATCTCCGATGACTCGAAGGTGGTCATCTACATGAGCAAGGATTGGGTGACACCGACCGCGCGCGTCCTGCTCGCGCTGGAGTGGGCGGGTCTCGCCGGTCGTGTCGGCATCCTCGAAGGCGGACTGCCCGCCTGGCGGGCGCGGGGCGGCGCCGTGACCGCGGAGAAGCCCGCGCCCCGGCGCGGCTCGGTGACGGTCCGGCCCCGCCCGGAGCTGCTCGCCACGGCGGAGGAGCTGCGGAGGGCAATCGGGAATCCGAAGGTCGCGATCATCGACGCCCGCGACACCGGCTTCTACCTCGACACGATCGACAACCACATGCCGCGCGGCGGGCATGTCGCCGGCGCGAAGAACATCCCCTACGGCTCGCTGACCAATGAAGCGGGGGACAGCCTGAAGAGCGTGGACGAGCTGCGCCGGATCTTCCGGGCCGCCGGCGCCGACCCCGGCGACCGGGTGATCGTCTACTGCCACATCGGCCAGCAGGGAAGCTGGGTGCGCCTGGTGGCCCGGCACCTCGGCTACGATGCGCGTCTGTACGACGGCTCGTTCCAGGAGTGGAGCGCGCGCCCGGAGCTTCCGGTCGAGGGCGAGAGCGGCCGGCCCCGGAAGCCGATGGAGCACGGCGGCGACTGATGACCGATCCGGGTGCGGTGCCCCTCCCGCCCGTCGCCGGTGCCGGAACCCGGGTCCCGGTGCTCGGCGGCGAGCGCCGGTACGTGGCACTGGACAATGCGGCGAGCACGCCGCCGTTCGAGGCGGTGCTCGAGGCCGTCAGTCGCGCGGCCGGGTGGTACGGCAGCGTCCACCGGGGCGCCGGGTTCAAGTCGCATCGCTCGACCGATGCCTATGAAGGCGCGCGCTACGCCGTGCACCGGTTCCTGCGCGCCGACCCGGAGCGCAACACTGTCGTCTTCACCCGCAACACCACGGATGCGATCAACCACCTCGCATCGTCGATGCCGCTGCCGCCCGGGGCGGTCGTACTGGTGAGCGGCATGGAGCATCACTCGAACGACCTGCCCTGGCGGAAGGTGGCGCGGGTCGTCCATGTGGCCGCGCACGCCGACGGGCGCCTCGACGAGCAGGACCTGAGGGCGCAGCTCCGCCGGCACCGGGAGAGCGTCGCCGTGCTGGCGGTGACGGGCGCGTCGAACGTCACCGGCATCGTGAATCCCGTGCACCGCTGGGCCCGCTGGGCCCACGAGGCGGGGGCCCGGATCGTGGTGGACGCGGCGCAGCTCGCCCCGCACCGCCCGATCGACGTGCGCGCCGATGCCGACCCGGAGCATCTCGATGCGGTGGCCTTCTCCGCCCACAAGATGTACGCGCCGTTCGGGTGCGGCGCGCTGATGGCGCCGGCAGCGCTCTTTCGCGGTGAGGAACCTTATCAGGTCGGCGGCGGCACGGTGGACGCCGTGGGACTGGACTACGCCTCCTGGGCCGCACTGCCGCACCGCGAGGAAGCGGGGACGCCGAATGTCCTCGGTGCCATTGCGCTCGCCGCGGCCATGGAGACGTACGGGGCGGCCGGGTGGCAGGCCATCCAGGACCACGAGCGGCGGCTCACCGCGAGACTGCTCGCCGGGCTCGCCGGCGTGCCGGATCTCGTCATCTACGGCGACCCCGATCCGGCCGGCGCGAGTGAGCGGCTCGGTGTCGTCGCCTTCAACGTGCGCGGGACGCCGCACGCGCTGGTGGCGGGGATCCTGGCCGACGAATGGGGCATCGGCACCCGGAGCGGCTGCTTCTGCGCGCACCCGTACCTCAAGCGACTGCTCGGCCTGTCGCTCGCCGACGCGGCGAAGGCGGAGCAGCGGATCCTCGCCGGCGACTGGTCCGGCGCGCCCGGCGCGGTGCGGGCGAGTCTCGGCCTCCAGACCACCGAGGACGACGTGGACCTCCTCGTCGAGGCGCTCAGTGCGATCGCCGGCGGGCGGCACCGCTCCGGCTACCGGGTGGACCGGGCGAGCGGGATGTGGCACCATCCCGACCTCGCGGCACGGCCTGCAGCCGAGTCCCGGGTGCAGGCGGCATGAGCGCCGGGGCGGCGAGGTACTGGAATCCGTATGCCGGCGGCGTCCTGCTGGGCCTCGTGCTGCTCGCCGCCTTCGTCACGGCGGGGCGGGGCCTCGGCGCCTCGGGCGCGGCGGTGCGGGTTGCGTCGGCCGCGATCGGGTCGGTCGCGCCGGCGCACGCGCAGGGCAACGCCGTATACCGCGCGAATGGGGGCGACGAGGACGGCGGCTCCGGTACCTGGCTGGTGATCGAGGTCGCCGGCATGATGCTCGGCGGCGCGCTGTCCGCGGCGCTCGCCGGACGGTGGCGGCGCACGGTCGAGCGAGGCGCCGGCGTGAGGACGGGTTCCCGCCTCGCCTGGGCCTTCGGCGGCGGCGCCGTGATGGCGGTCGGGGCGAGACTTGCGCGCGGCTGCACCAGCGGCCAGGCGCTGAGCGGCGGCGCGGTGCTCTCGCTGGGGAGCTGGGCCTTCATGCTGGCGCTCTTCGCCTCGGCGTACGCGGCGGCCCTCGTGACCCGCAGGCAATGGCGATGACCGAGCTGTCCGCGCTTCCCATCGGCATCGCGTTCGGGTTCGTGCTCGAGCGCGCGGGCCTGGGCGACCCGAGGAAGCTTGCCGCCCAGTTCACCTTCGCCGACTTCACGGTGCTCAAGGTGATGCTCACCGCGATCGTCACGGCCGGGGTGGGACTCTTCTGGCTCGGCCGGTCGGGGATGATCGAGCTCACGTCCATCTACCTGCCCCCGACCAACCTCCTGCCCCAGGTCGTGGGCGGGGTGATCTTCGGCGCCGGGTTCGCGATCGGCGGCTACTGCCCTGGCACCTCCTGCGTAGCCGCCGCGGCGGGCCGGGGCGATGCGGCGGCACTCGTCGGCGGCATGCTGGCCGGCACCGTGGCCTTCGCCGAAGCGTTTCCCCTGCTGGAGCCGCTCTACTCCGCTACGCCGCTGGGCGCGGTCACCTGGTATGCTGCGGCCGGCATCCCGCAGGGCATGGCGCTGGCGCTGCTCCTGGCCGGTGCGCTTGCCCTCTTCCTGGTCGCCCACCGCGCGGAAGGACGGGCCGTTGGACGTCGCGGCGTCGCCATGCTCGCCCTCGGCGCGCTGCTCGCGGGAGCTCCCTTGGCGGCGGCAGGCGATGCCGTCCGGGTCGGGGTTCCCGCCGAGCATCCAGGTGCCGTCGCCGACAGCATTCCCCCGGTTCATGACCCGGCGCCCGGGTGGCGCTCGGCGGGAGGATGCGGCGCGCCGTGAGCGCCATCCGCTCCTCGCTGTGATCCAGATGCCAGCAGCATCCCGCACGCGGCCGATATTGCGGGATGACTCGCTTCCTCGTGGTTCCCGCACTGCTGGTGCTCGCGGCCGCCTGCTCGCGGCCGGCACCTCCGGCAGTCCCGGGCCCGGTCGGCAGCTACGCCGCCGATTCCGCCCAGGCCGACACCACGCCCCGCCTGGCGCCTCCAGGCTGGGCGCACGCAGGTGACGTCCCCGCCAGCTTCCAGATCGGCATAGATTCCACCGTCGCCCACGGCGGCGGCGCCAGCGCGTACATCCAGGCGCTGCGCACGCCGCCGCGCGGGCGCTGGGGCGCGATGCTGCAGCAGGTGGATGCCTCGATGTACGCCGGCCGGCGGATCCGGGTGAGCGGATTCGTGAAGCGCGAAGGCGCCGGTGCCTGCGAGGTGTTCGTCCGCGTGGACGGGCCGATCGACAGCCAGGCGGTCGTCCTGGGATTCACCGGCACGCCCCAGAAGCGCTTTCGCTGCGGGCGGGACTGGAGCGAGTATTCGCTGGTGCTGGACGTGCCCGAGGACGCCGAGCGGGTCGTGTACGGCTACGCGCTCCGGTCGCGCGGCAGGATGTGGGTGGACGATGTCGGCGTGATCGTCGTGGACAGCACGGTGCCCGTGGACAGGCAGCCTGAAGGCCTGCCCCGCGCACCGTCCCCGGTAAAGGGAGAGACATGGGACCCGTTCCTCATCGGCGGCAAGGAGAAGCCCGACTCCACGGCAGTGCCCACCAACCTCAGCTTCGAGAAGTGAACGCGGCCCGCGTCAGGGCCGCCGCCGCTTGACGCTCCGCGAGCAGGCCCGCATCAAGCCGGGCTACGCCTGGTCGTACCGGGTGCTCGACCCGGGCTGCTGGTACACCATCGTGCCGGACCGGAGCAGCGAGATCGCCGTGGTGCTCGATACGCCCGATGGGCCGCGGGTCGTGGACGCGACGCACGTCGAGGTGCGGAGCCTGTTCGAGTGACCGGAACACCGGTGCCGCGACTGGCGCGCGCCGGCCTCCTTGCGGGGCCGGCGCTTTTCGCGTTCGTGATGCTGCTGCCCGCGCCGGCCGGGCTCGCCCCGGCGGGCCGCCTCACGGCCGCGACCGCCGTGCTCATGGCTGTGTGGTGGCTGACCGAGGCGCTCCCGCTCGCGGCGACCGCGCTGGCGCCGCTGGTGCTCTTTCCGCTGCTCGGCGTCGCCTCCATCGAAGACGCCGCCGGTCCCTATGCCAGCCCGGTAATCTTCCTCTTCCTCGGCGGCTTCGTCATCGCCGCGGCACTGGAGGAGTGCGGGCTGCACCGGCGCATGGCCGTCGGCATCATCCGGCTCGCCGGCACCAGGCCCGCCAGCATCGTGGGCGGGTTCATGGCGGCCACGGCATTGATCAGCATGTGGGTGAGCAACACGGCGACCGTGGTGATGCTCCTGCCGATGGCGCTGTCGCTGATCGCCTGGCGCGACAGCCGGCTCGACGCACCAGATGCGCCGGCGTTTGCCCGGGCGCTGCTGCTCGGGCTGGCGTACGCCGCGAGCATCGGCGGGATCGGCACGCTCATCGGCACGCCCCCGAATGCGCTGCTCGCCGGCTTCCTGTCCGAGACCTACGGGATCGAGCTGGGATTCCTCCAGTGGATGCTGTTCGGCGTGCCGCTCGTGGTCGTCTCCCTGCCGCTCGCCTGGCTGCTGCTCACCCGGGGGCTCCGCGGCAGGGCGGAAGAGCCCGAAGAGTCACCAGGCGCTGCGGCGCCCGGACTCGGGAGCGTGGGCCCGATGCGGCGCGCCGAGTGGCTGGTGGGCACGATCACCGCGCTCACGGCCGCAGCGTGGCTCACCCGGCCGCTGCTCGAGCGGGTCGTTCCCGGGCTCTCCGATGCGGGGATCGCGGTGGCGGGGGCGCTGCTGCTGTTCGTGATTCCGGTGAGCTGGCGGCGCTGGCAGTGGGCGCTCCCCTGGGAGCGCGTCGAGCGGCTGCCCTGGGGCGTGCTGATCCTCTTCGGCGGCGGCCTGTCGCTGGCGCAGGCGATCCAGCAGAGCGGGCTCGCCGCGTGGCTGGGGACGCGCATGGAAGGCCTGTCGGCCCTGCCGCCGCTGCTGATCGCGGCAGCGGTCGTGACCACGGTCATCTTCCTGAGCGAGCTCGCGAGCAATACGAGCGTGGCCGCCGTCTTCCTGCCGGTCGTCGCGTCGCTCGCCGTGACCCTGGGTGAGAGCCCGCTCATCTTTTCCGTGTGCACGGCGGTGGCGGCGAGCACCGCCTTCATGCTGCCGGTGGGGACCCCGCCGAACGCGCTGGTCTACGCCAGCGGCCGCGTCACCGCCCGCGAGATGGCGCGCGCGGGGCTTGCGCTGAACCTGCTCTTCATCGTGCTGGTGACGGTGGCGGCGTGGCTGCTGGCGCCGGCGGTGTTCGGGCGCTAGTGCGCCGAGTCCGGCTGGGCCCTGATCACTCCCGATTCCACCACCTGGACCGCATA
>CAMLLJ010000083.1 GCA_946480845.1 uncultured Gemmatimonadota bacterium | reverse complement strand
AGCGTGATCGGGTTGAGGATCATCCCGCTCTCGCTGCGCTTGACCCGGTCCACCTCGGCCGCCTGGCGCTCGATGGACATGTTCTTGTGCACCACGCCGATCCCGCCCGCGCGCGCCATGGCGATCGCCATGTCGGACTCGGTCACCGTGTCCATGGCGGCGGAGATGAGCGGGATGTTGAGCGAAATGGAGCGGGTCAGGCGCGTGGCGGTGGAGACATCGCGGGGATGGACCGAGGAACGGCGCGGCAGGAGCAGCACGTCATCGAACGTGAGCCCAGGGGCTGGCCTCACCCGGCTCATCCGAGCCGCATGCCTCGATGCGGGACGGCCCCCCGGCGCCCGCACGGGGCCGTCAGAGGGCCGGCAAGTATCCAATCCATCTCCAACACTAGGGCGCGGACCGCCGAAAAACAAGGGACCGGCCGCTCAGGATGCCTCGCCCGCCCGGTCGGTGGCGCGCCAGAGGAAATAGACCGGGATGCCCAGCGCCACGATGACCAGCCCGGGCCAGGTGAAGAGCGGCTTCCTGACCAGCAGCACCAGCATCAGCGCCCCCGCCGCGACCATGTAGAGCGCCGGGATCACCGGGTAGCCGAACGCCTTGACCGGCCGCGGCAGGTCGGGCTGGAGCCGGCGCAGGCGGAAGAGCGAGAGCGTGGTCAGGAAGTAGAAGAGGACCGAGGCGAAGATCACGTAGTCGAGCAGCTGGTTGTAGGTGCCGCTCAGGCAGAGGACCGAGGCCCAGACCGCCTGGGTGGCGAGCCCGAACATCGGCGTGCGGCGCTCCGGGTGGAGGGCGCCGGCGCGGCGGAAGAAGAGGCGGTCGCGCGCCATCGCGTAGTAGACGCGGGGCCCGGCCAGCACCAGGCCCGCGTTGCAGCCGAACGTGGAGATCACGATGAGCCCCGCCATGACGGCCGCGCCCGCGGCGCCCAGCATGACCCCGACGGCCGCGGAGGCGACGCGGTCCTGTGTCGCGTACTGGATGCCGCGCGACAGCGCGTCGGCGCCCTCGGCCGATCCGCCGAAGGGCAGCACGCTCAGGTAGGCGATGTTGGCCAGGATGTAGAGCACCGTGACCAGCCCGGTCCCCAGCGCGAGCGCGCGCGGAAGGTTCCGGGTCGGGTCGCGCACCTCGGCGGCAGCGAAGGTGACGTTGTTCCAGGCGTCGCTCGAGAAGAGCGAGCCCACCATCGCGGCGCCGATCACCGGCAGCATGGCGAGGGTCCAGTCGCCGGTGCCCCAGAAGTTGCCGAAGTTGGCGGCTACGACGTCGGCGCGGCGGAAGATCAGGATGCCCAGGATCACCAGCATCGCGAGCGCGAGGGCCTTGATGACGGTGAGGAAGGTCTGGATCCGCGCCCCGAGCGTCACGCCGAGCCCGTTCACCCAGGTGAGCAGGAGGATGCTGGCGATGGCCACCAGGCGCTGCGGTGAGATGCCCAGGGGGATCGAGTCGGGCGCGCCGGGGAGCCGGATGCTGCCGAGCGAGAGGAAGATCTGGTCGCTCAGGGCGGGAAAGAAGACCGCCAGGTATTTCGCCATCGCGACGGCCACGGCCGCGATGGTGCCGGTCTGGATCACCGCGAAGAGGGTCCAGCCGAAGAGGAAGCCCACCAGCGGCGAGAGCCCCTCGCGCAGGAAGACGTACTGCCCGCCCGCCTTCGGCATCATCGCGGCCAGCTCGGCGTAGGCCAGCGCGCCGGCGAGCGTCATCGCGCCCGTCAGCACCCACACCAGCATCAGGCCGCCCGGTCCCCACGCGCCGACCTCTCGGCTGATCGGCGAGGAGACGATGAAGATGCCGGAGCCGATCATCGTCCCGACGACCAGCGAGATCGCCTGGACCGGGCCGATGCCGCGGACGAACTGGCCCTCGGACGAACCGGTGCTCGGAGCAGCAGTGGAAGTCATGCAGGCCCGTAGGTGGGGGAAGACCTATGTACGGATGAAATCAGCTGCCGGTGTCAGTGCCCGGGGCGGCGGGAGGCACCGCCGGCGGTGCGGGCCGCGGGGCTGCAGCCGTCGGCGCCGGCGCCGGCGAATCCACGACCTTGACCGCCTCGTCCACCACCGCCTGGCCCGCCGCAGCAAGCCCCTTCATCACCTTGGCGGCGCTGTCCATGATGCCCATCGTCCCGCTGATGGCCTTCACGGGCAGCTTGCCGGCGCGCATCGTGTCCTCGACGGTCTCGGTGAGTTTCGCGAAGAGCCCGCCCGGGCGCTGCCGCGCCGCGTACTTGCTCTCCAGGAACTCGATGTAGTCGAGAATCTGGTAGCCGCGCTCGTCGCTCAGGGTCTCGAGCGCGCGCTGGATCCGCTGCTTGAGCAGGTCGTTCATGGGTCACTCCGGGGGCCGCCGGGCGGGCGGCCGCCCCTGAAAAGTGGCGCCGGGAGCGCGCCGGCGCCACTGCGGGCCGGCAGCCGGCGCTCAGGCCTCGTTGACCAGCTCGCCCGGGAGATCCTCGGGCGCGGGCCCGGTGCCGGGAGGCCGGGGCCCGAGGAGCCGCTTGAGGAGGGGCGGCGCCATGAGCGTCGTGACGATCACCATGAAGGTGAGCGCCGAGAAGAGGCCGGGATCGAGGACGCCCGCCGTGAGCCCGGTCTGGGCGAAGATGAGGCCCACTTCGCCTCGGGGGATCATGCCGACCCCGACCACTGCCTTGCGGCCGGTGAACCAGAAGGGCGCAAATCCGGCCGCGAACTTCCCCAGGACCGCGACCGCCACCAGCACGACGCCGATCAGGAGGACGTTGCCCTCCGCGAACGTGCGCACGTCCACCGAGGCGCCCACGGACACGAAGAAGACCGGAACGAAGAAGTGGCCGAGCCGGACGACACCGCGCTCGATCGCGTGGCGGTGCGGCGTCGGGGCGAAGACGAGGCCCGCGGTGAATGCGCCGATGATGAGCGCGGAGCCGACCCGGTCGGCAAGCACCGCGGTCAGGAAGGCGACCACGATGCCCAGCGTGGCGAGCGTCTGCTCGCTGCCCACCCGCGCGATCAGCCGGAACATCGGGGGGACCACGAAGCGACCCACCAGGAGGGCGGCCCCGACGAACCCGAACGCGACGAGTGCGGTGAGTCCCACTCCGGCCGCCGTGAGCGTCCCCCCCGCGACGAGCTTGGCCACAACGGCCAGGATCACGAGCCCCACGATATCGTCGATCACCGCCGCCCCGAGGACGACCTGGCTTTCCCGCTCCTGCAGCCGGCCAAGATCGGCGAGCACTCTGGCCGTGATGCCGACCGAGGTCGCGGTGAGGGCGGCGGCCACCACCAGTGCGGGCAGTTCCGCGAGCCCCAGCACTTCGGCCACGCCGAACCCGAGCGCAAAGGGGAGCGCGACGCCGACCACCGCGACCGTGGCGGCGGTGCCGCCCACGGAAAACAGCCGCCGCAGGTCGGTTTCCAGACCGATCTGGAAGAGCAGGATGATGACGCCGATCTCGGCCAGGACGTGCAGGACCGGCAGCCCGGGATCCACGATGGCGAGCACCGACGGGCCGAGCGCAACGCCGGCCAGCAGCTCGCCGACCACCGCGGGCTGGCCGAACCGCTCGGCGACCTCGCCGAGGACCTTGGCGGCGGCGAGCGCCGCCGCCAGAACGAGGAGGACGTGAGGCACGCTCTGCGCCGCGGCTTCTGCGAGCAGCAGCACGATCAGCGCGTGGTCGCGGTGGGCGACAGGAGCGCCCGGAGCTCCACCACCGGTGTGGCGAGGAAGCGGCTCCGCGCCGCGCGCACGGCGACCCGCACCGTGAGCTCGGTGAGCGCCGGCAGCGCGCGGATGCGCGCCAGCTCCTCGGGAGAGACCATCATGTACACGAAGCCCGGCTCCGGGAGTGGCCCGCGCGCGAGCACGTAGGGCTGGCCGGGCGGCATTTCCGGGCGCAACTCATCGGCCACCGCAGTGGAGACGTACTGCATCCGCCACTCGAGGACCTGGCCCAGGTAGCGAGCGGGATTGGCGCGCACCTCGGCCGCCGTCACGCCGGCCATGGCATCGCCGGTGGCGGGCTTGACGTCGGCCTCGCGCACCCACGCCTCGGTCTGGATCCGCACCCATTCGCCGGCACGGCTCACCACCCGCGCGGTGGTGCCCGGTTGGAGCGTGCCCGTCTGCGGACCGTCCGGCGCGCGGTAGACCGGCGTCAGCCGGCCCATCTCGACCCGCACCGCCTCGGGCGCGGCGGCGCCGGCCGGCGCCGCGCCCTGGCCCTGCTCCATCGGCCGGTACGCCGCGGTCGAGTCTGGCCTGGCGGCCGGTCGGGATGCCGGCGGCCGAGCGGCGCGCGCAGTTTCGGCGGCGACCGGGGCGCGGACCGCCGCGTCCGGGACCCAGACGCTGCGCCGCACCCGCGTCCAGCCGTCCCGCGCCTGCACCCGGTCCACCAGCATGCCCTTCGCGAGCAGGGCGACCTCGTCGCCGTTGGGCGCCGAGCGCAGGCGCACGTCGTCGCCGCGCACGGCGAGGTCGAAGCCCTCACGCCGGTCCGGAGCGAGGAGCCGCCCGGACACCCAGCCGTCGAGCACCACCTCGGTCCACCCCGCGCGCCTGCGCGCGGTCACCAGCGGCGCGGGATCGGGCAGCCGCGCCAGGCGGGTGCCTCCGGGATCCTTGTGCAGCGTGACGGCGGCAACGGTACGGCGCTGCTGCGCGGCGAGCGGGAGCGAGGCGCCCGCGACCATGGCGCAGAGCAGCGCGAGCGAGGCTGGTAGCCGGCGGAGGGCCGGACTAGATTGCGGCGCGTGAATCATCTCCCGGCATTGTAGAACACGCGGAGAATCATGTCAAACTCATCCGCGTCAATCACTTCGCGCGCCGGCCCAGCGCTGCTCATCGTGCTCGACGGCTGGGGTTACCGCACCGCGCGCGAGGGCAATGCCATCGAGCTGGGCGCCACCCCCGTCTGGCACCGGCTCTGGGCCTCCGAGCCACGCACCCTACTCGACGCGAGCGGGCTCGCCGTCGGGCTCCCTCCCGGACAGATGGGCAACAGCGAAGTCGGGCACCTCAACCTCGGCGCCGGCCGGGTGGTGCCGCAGGACCTGGTGCGCATCACCCAGACGATCGAGCGCGGCGACTTCTTCCGCCTGGAGCCCTTCCTCGCGCTCGGCGATCGGCTCCGGGCCACCGGGGGAACGCTGCACCTGGTCGGCCTGCTCGGCCCCGGCGGCGTGCACGCCATCGACACCCACCTGATCGCCTGCATCGAGCTGGGGGTCCGGCTCGGCGTGTCCCGCATCGCGGTGCAGGGGTTCCTCGACGGGCGCGACGCCTCGCCCACGCTGGGGGCCGGCACGGTGCGGCGGCTGGAGGCGGACCTCGCGCGCATCGCCGGCGCCCGCGGCGTCATCGCCTCGCTCACCGGCCGCTACTACGGCATGGACCGCGACCGCCGCTGGGAGCGCACCCGCATCGCCTACGATGCGCTGGTGCACGGGGCCGGCACCGCGGTGCACGACCCGGCCGGCGCCGTCGAGGCGTGCTATGCGCGGGGCGAGACCGACGAGTTCATCCGGCCCCTCGTGGTCTACCGGGACGGCGCGCCGGTGGCGCCGCTCCGCGACGGCGACGCGATGATCTGCTTCAACTACCGCAGCGACCGGATGCGGCAGATCGTGGCCGCGCTCATGATCGACGGCTTCGACGGCTTCCCGACCGGGGACCGCCCGGCGCTCGCCGCCGTCACCATGACGCAGTACGACCAGCGCTTCCCCATCCCGCAGGCGTTCCCGCCGTTCAGCATGGCGCGGATCATGGCCGAAGTGCTGGAGGGGCACGGGCGCACCCAGCTGCGCACGGCGGAGACCGAGAAGTACCCGCACGTCACCTACTTCTTCAACGGCGGGCACGAGCCCCCCTACCGCGGCGAGGAGCGCTGCCTCGTCCCGTCGCAGAAGGTGGCGACCTACGATCTTGCCCCCGAGATGAGCGCCGCCGGCATCACCGAGACGCTCTGCGCGGCCCTCGACCGCCGCGAGCACGATTTCATCCTCTGCAACTTCGCCAACGCCGACATGGTCGGCCACACCGGCGTCCTGCCGGCGGTGATCACCGCGGTCGAGACGATCGACCGCTGCCTCGGCCGCATCCTGGAGCGTGCGGACGCGGCGGGCGCGAGCGTCCTCATCACCGCGGACCACGGCAACGCCGAGCAGATGATCGACCCCGCGACGGGCGGCGTGCACACCGCCCACACGACCAACCCGGTGCCGCTGGTGGCGCTGCGCGCCGGCGCTACCCGACTCCGGCCCGGCGGCGCGCTCTGCGACGTCGGCCCCACCCTGCTCCGGCTCATGGGCATCGAACCGCCGCCCGAGATGACCGGCCGGGACCTCCGCGAACCGTGAGCCCCATGCGCTTCCTGAGCTGTGCCCTCCTGCTCGCCGCCGCCGCCCCGCTCGCGGCGCAGGTGGGGCACCCGCCCGCCTCGAGCCCGTACCAGGACATCACCGACGGGCACAGCGTGACGCCCATCGTCGGCTACGTGGCCGGTGGGGGCGGCCGCTTCGGCATCGGCCCGCACAACGGCACCGTCTACGGCGTGCGCTACGACGTGCGCACCGGCAAGACGATCCAGTTCGGCCTGAGCTACGCGCAGGGCGACCTCGACCGGTTCATCGTCAACCCGTTCGTCACCCTCGCCAACCGCGTCACCGGCCCGTTCAACCAGCTCACCCGGCTGGCCGACCTCACGGTGCAGCTCAACGTCTCGGGCGGGAAGGGCTGGCACGGGATCGCGCCGTACACCGGCGTCGGCCTCGGCGTCGCCTTCGGGAATGACCTTGCCGCGGACACCAGCGGCTACTCCTTCGGCACCCGGTTCTACGTGGCGCCGCAGGTAGGCACCCGGTTCTTCCTCGGCAGCCACGTGCACCTCCGCGTCGAGGGCCGCGCGGCGTTCTGGAAGATCAAGTACCCGCTCAGCTTCGGCGACGAGCCGGTGCAGGAGCCCGGCACGCCGGAGGCGCCCAACGCCGTCATCACCGATTCCCAGTTCGACGAGTGGACCGTGAGCCCCTGGTTCCAGGCCGGCCTGGGCTACGCGTTCCGCTTCTGACATGACCGATTCCGGCGATCACCCTTCCGTCGCCCGCCCCGCCAAGCGCGGGGGACGGATGTCGGAATCGGCGATCGTCGAGGAAGTGCCGGTCTGGCTCGAGATCAACGGGCGGCCAGCGGTCACCTGGATGTGCACGCCCGACCTGCTCGAGGAGCTGGCCGTGGGCTGGCTGCACGGCGAGGGCTACATCGAGCGGGCGTCGGAGGTGCACCTGCGTCCCTGCGCCAGCGACCTGGGCTTCTGGGCCGAGCTGGACCCCGCGCGCGTGGACGCGGTCCGCGAGGAGCAGCGCCGCCCGGTGCTCGCCTCGGGCTGCGGCGCGGTCTCGACCTTCCTGGCCGATGCGGCCACGGTGGCGCCGGAGCCGCGCCGCGGACCGGCGCCGGACGCGGACACGCTGCGCGCGCGGTTCAAGGACCTCTTCGCGCGAGGCGAGCGGTACCGCGAGACCGGCGGCATCCACGCCGCGGCGCTCACCGGGGGATCGTCCCTGCTCGCGCACGCGGAGGACATCGGGCGTCACAATGCGGTGGACAAGGTGGTGGGCGCGGCGCTCCTCGCGGGTGACCCGGTGCGCGGCCTCGGCATGCTGGTCACCGGCCGCATCTCGGCGGAGCTGGCATTCAAGGGCGCGCGCGCCGGGCTCGCCTGGATCGCGACGCCGTCGGTGCCGTCGACGCTGGCCGTCGAGATCGCGCGGCGCGCCGGCATGGTGCTGATCGGCCGGGCCGTGAGCGCGGAGCCGCAGCAGCACGGGGCCGCGGGATGATCCCCGTCGACATCACGGACGTGCTCCGGCGGGCGCGGCGCATCGCGGTCGTGGGTCTCTCGGAGAGCACCTGGCGCCCCGCCTGGGGGGTGGCCGCGTATCTTCAGCGTGCGGGTTACACCATCGTCCCGGTGCACCCGCGCGCGAAGGAAGTGCTCGGCGAGCGCGCGGTCCCGGACCTGGCGGCGGCGGCCGCCGCCGGACCGGTCGATATTGTGAACGTCTTCCGGCGCTCCGACGCGATCCCCTCGCTGGTGGACGCGTGTGTGGCCGTGCGGCCCCTGCTCGTCTGGCTACAGGTAGGCATCCGCCACGACGAATCCGCACGCCGCATCGAGGCGGCCGGGGTTCCCGTGGTGCAGGATCGCTGCCTGGCGGTCGACCACCAAATACTCCTGGAATCCTGATGCGCCCCCTGCCGCTCGCGCTCGCCCTGTCGCTCGCCATCCCCGCCGGATCCCTCGCGGCCCAGGCCACGCGCGACCAGGCGCGGCTGGTCTTCAACGTCGGCCTCGGCTACGCCGGCGGCACCGACCTCTGGGAGGTGACCGGCCAGCGGCTCACCGACGATTCGTCGCTGCCGGCCCGCACCGACCTGCTGAACGTCTCCCGCGAGGTGGGCCCGACGCTCACCTTCGGGCTCAAGGGGATCTACTTCCGCGGCGACCACTTCGGCCTGCTCGGCGAGGCGTACTTCCTGGGGCTCGGGCTGCGCGACGCCTGCTCGCTCACCACGGCCTCGGGCTCCGGGCGCAACGCGGAGGTCTGCGCGCGCATCAACGGCGCCGAGCGCTCCGCGTCCGCGGTGCAGGTGGCCACCGGCGTGATCTACCGGGTGAACAGCCGGCGCGTCCTCTCGCCCTACGGCCGCGCGACGATCGGCCTGCTCGCCTCCAACCGCAGCTCCGTGGCGCTGGTCGGCGCGTTCACCAATCCCGACAACCAGCTGGTGGACGTGGACGTCTACCCCGAGCCCAACTCCACCCGCGTGAGCCCCACGGCGACGCTCGCGCTCGGCATGACGGCGGCACTCGCCCCCGGCTACCAGGTCCGCTGGGAGGTGCGCGACAACATCGTGGGCATGCGCGAGGTCACGGGCGTGAGCCAGCAGGACGGCATCCTCCCGCCGACGGCGCAGCGGTTCCACCACCTGTTCGCGCTGGAGGTGGGCTTCGACGTGGTGCTCGAGCGCCGGCGCGGGCGCCGCTATTGACCGCCGGCGCCATCCTCGCGGGTGGCGGGGCCACGCGGTTCGGCGGGGCGCCCAAGGGGCTCGAGCGGGTGGGCGGCGAGCGCATCGTGGACCGGCTGGCGCGGGTGCTGGAGGAGGCGCTGGGCGCGCCGCCGCTGCTGGTGGCGAACGCGCCGGATGCGGCCGGGTGGAACACCGGGCTCCGGATCGTGGCCGACCCGCGGCCCGGCGCCGGGGCCCTGGGCGGGATCCACGCGGCGGTGCGCGAGGCGCCGGCACCGGTCGTCTGCGTCGCGTGGGACATGCCGTTCGTGACGGTACCGCTGGTCCGCGCGCTGGCCGGCGGCCTCGCGTACGCCGACGCCTTCCTGCCGGAGAGTGAAGGCCGGCGCGGCGTCGAGCCGCTCTGCGCCGCCTACGGCCCGGCCTGCCTCGCGCCGATCGAGGCGCGGCTCGACGCCGGCGACCTCCGCGCCATCGCCTTCCACGACGCCGTGCGGGTCGAGGTGCTCCCGCTCGCCGCGGTGCGCGGGTTCGGCGATCCCCACCGGCTGTTCTTCAACGTGAACACCGCGGCAGAGCTGCGGGAGGCCGAAGAGCTGTGGCGTCGCGCATCGTCTGCGTAGTCGGGCGGAAGAACGCGGGAAAGACGACGCTCGCCGTGGCGCTCGCCGCCGAGTACGTGCGCCGCGGCCGGCGGGTCATGACCATCAAGCACAGCGATCATCCCGCCGATGTGGACCGCGCCGGCACCGACAGCTGGCGCCACTTCAACGAGGGGACCGCCGAGCGCACGCTCCTCGCCGCGCCCGGCCTGCGGGTCCTCTTCGAGCGCGCCGCCGACGAGTACGATCCCGTGGCGCTGGCCCGCCGCTACCTCGAAGGCGCCGACATCGTCGTGGCCGAGGGCTACAAGCACGCGCGCGTCCCCAAGGTCGAGGTGTACCGCCCGACGGTGGGCCCGCCGCTCTACCAGGCGGACCGCGACGACGCCGGCGAATGGCTCGGCATCGTCACCGACGACCCCGCGTTCCGTGCCGGGTGCCCCGTGCTCCGCTTCGGCGACACCGCCTGGCTGCCGATGCTCGCCACGCTCGCCTGGGACGGCGCGCTCGAGACCGTCCCGTGAGCGACGTGCGCCTCTCGGCGCGCGAGGCCGCCGTCGCCGTCCTCGACGACGTCCGCCGCCAGCCCGCCCTTCGCGTACCGCTCGACGATGCGCTCGGCTCGGTGCTCGCGCACGACGTGATCAGCCGGCTCGACATCCCCGCCTGGACCAACTCCGCCATGGACGGCTACGCCACCCGCGCAGTGGACGTGCGCGGTGCCACCGCCGAGCACCCCGTCCGCCTGCGCGTGGTCGAGCACATCGCCGCCGGCGGCTTTCCCACCCGGCCGATCGGGCCGGGGGAATGCGCGCGCATCTTCACCGGCGCGCCGCTGCCCGAGGGGGCGGACGGCGTCGTCCGGCAGGAGGACACCGACGAAGGCCGGGAAACGGTCACCATCGTGAACGGCCGCGATGCCGGCATCAACTTCCGGCGCGCCGGCGAAGACGTGCGCCTGGGCGAGACGGTGCTGCGCGCGGGCCAGGTGCTCGGCCCCGCCGAGCTGGGCGTGCTCGCCTCGCTCGCGGTGGCGCACCCGATGGTCTACCGCCGGCCGCGCGTCGCCATCCTCGGCAGCGGCGACGAGATCGTGGATGTGGACCAGCCCGAGGAGATCCTTGCCGGACGCAAGGTGGCGAGCAGCAATACCCACACGCTGATCGCGCTGGTCCGCCTGGCCGGCGGCGAGCCCGTGGACCTGGGCATCGCCCGGGACACGCCGGACAGCCTTCGCGCCCACATCGCCCGCGGGCTCGACTGCGACCTCCTGGTCACCAGCGCCGGCATCAGCGTCGGCGAGCACGATCACCTGCGCGCGGTGCTGGGAGAGCTGGGCGTGGTGCACCGGTTCTGGCGGCTGCGCATGCGGCCCGGCGCGCCGGTCGGATTCGGTCTCCTGGACGGCATGCCCTGGATCGGGCTGCCGGGGAATCCGGTCAGCACGATGGTGACCTTCGAGCTCTTCGTCCGGCCGGCGATCCGCCGGATGTGCGGCCATACCCTGCCCTTCCGGCGGGCCGTCGTGGCCACGGCGGCGGAGCCGATCTCGCTCAAGCCGAAGCTGCAGCACTTCCTGCGCGGCGTCGTGGAGGAGTCCGGCGACGGGCTCGAGGCGCGGCTCACCGGGCCGCAGGGATCGGGGATCCTCACGTCAATGGTCAAGGCGAACGCGCTGCTGGTGATTCCCGAGGGACAGCACGAGACGCCCAAGGGGGCGGAGCTGGTCGCGATCCGCCTCGACGATCCGGGGCACGAGGCGAAGCCGCCGTTCTAGCCTTCTTCTCGGAGGTCCCTGCCTGCAAGGGGGGAGAGGGACCCAGGGCACTCCCTTCGGACAAGCACACAGTCCTGCGGGAGTGCCCTGGGTCCCTCTCCCCCCTTGCGGGA
>CAMLLJ010000082.1 GCA_946480845.1 uncultured Gemmatimonadota bacterium | reverse complement strand
GATGCCCATCAGGTTGTACTCGACCGGGTCCTCCGCGGTCATGATGTTGACCTCGCTCGTATTGATCCGCGACAGCGCGGAGTAGAGCGTGGTCGTCTTGCCGGAGCCCGTGGGGCCGGTGACCAGCACCATGCCGTAGGGGTTGAGGATGGCCTTCATCAGGTCGGCTTCGGCCTTGGGCTCGAAGCCGAACTTCTCGAGGTCGAGCGTCAGGTTGCCCTTGTCGAGAATACGCAGCACGATCTTCTCGCCGAAGAGCACCGGCAGGGTCGAGACGCGGAAGTCCACGACCTTGTTGCCCAGCTTGAGCCGGAGCCGCCCGTCCTGGGGAATGCGCCGCTCGGCGATGTTCAGGTGCGAGAGGATCTTCACCCGGCTGGTGAGCGCCGCCTTCATCTTCATCGGCGGCTTCATGATCTCCATGAGCGCGCCGTCGATGCGGTAGCGCACCCGGATCTCGTGCTCGAACGGCTCGATGTGGACGTCGCTGGCGCCCTTGAGCACCGCGTTCTTGAGGATGCCCTCCACCAGCTTGACCACCGGCGCGTCGTCGATCTGCGCCTGGGTGGCGGAGTCCTCCTCCTCCTCCGCCACGACCTCGACGTCCTCGCCCTCCTCGAACTCCTTGAGGATGTCCTGGAACTGCTGGTCGTTGGCGGAGCCGTAGTGCTTCTCGATCAGGGTGCGGAGCGTGTACTCGCCCGCGATGACCGGGAAGAGGTCGTACCGGGTGATGAACTTCAGGTCCTCGAGCAGACCCATGTCGGTCGGGTCCGCCATGGCGACGGTCAGCGTCCGGCCTTCGCGCTTGAGCGGCAGCACCACGCTCTTGAGCGCCAGGTCCGAGGGGATCAGCTTGAGGATCCGCGCGTCCACCTCGAACCGCGACAGGTCCACCGCCGGCATCCGGTACTGGCGCGCGAGGACCTTGGTGACCTCGAGCTCCGGCACGAACCCGAGCTTGACGAGTGCGTAGCCGAGCCGGGTGCGGCTCTGCTTCTGCTCGGCCAGGGCGTGGCCAAGCTGCTCACGCGTGAGCAGCCCATCCTCGATCAGGATCTGGCCGAGGCGATCGCCATTGGCCGTCGCAGTCGCCATGTAAGGCCGTGGTGAGCGGGGGTGGTCGTGCTCCAGGGAAGGTTCCAGCAAGCCAGTAGCGAGCCACGCCGAAGTGACACCTATTGCACCTCGGCCAACCCCTTGATGCGGGCCAAGATACCGGGGCCGATCCCGGGCACCTTCAGCACCGCATCGAGACTCGCAAACGGCCCGTGCGCCTCGCGATACGCCACAATGGCATCGGCCTTCGAGGGGCCGATTCCGGGGAGGGTAAGGAGGGCCTCACGGGGGGCCGAATTGAGGTTGACGGCGGCGCCGGCAGCGGCCGGCACCGCGCGGAGGCCGGAGGGCGTGCTCCCGGCCGCCGGCCGGCCCGAAAAGGTGACCGATTCCTCGAGGTCGGCGAGCAGCCCCGGGCCCACGCCGGGGACGCGGTCGAGGCCGGGAAGGCCGCCGAACGGCCCATGCTTCTGCCGGTCCGCCACGATGCGCCTGGCAAGGCCCATTCCGACGCCGGGAAGGCGGTCCAGGTCGGCGGCGGACGCGCGGTCCACATCGACCCGCTCCCCGCGCCCGAGCGGCCTGGCGCGGCGCACCACGCTGTCCCGGTGGGCCCCGGCCCCGCCGAGGGACCCGGCGAGGAGGGTCACCGCGCCCGGGGCGTCACCGGGCCGGGTGGCGAGGAGCCGCACGCCGTGCCCCGCCACCGCCAGGCCGATCAGCAGGAGGACGGCACGATGCTCGGCGGGCATGGCGCCAGGATAGGGCGCCGGACCGCGATGCCGCGTACCGGAATCCCGCCGACCGGGCTATTCGGCGCGCTGTACCAGCGCCAGCGCCACGGTGCCGACGATCTCGAGGCTCCGCGCGCTGATCTTGTCCATCGTGTCGTGGGGAGTGTGCCACCAGGAGTGGTTGGGGCCGTAGCTGAAGTCGATGACGTCCACCGCGCGGATGCCGCCCTTCTGCAGCTCGACGTGGTCGTCGTCCACGGTAGTGCCTTCGTGCCCCACGAAGACGTCGCCGAAGCCGGCGTCGGCGGCGGTGGTCCAGACCAGCTCCACGACCTCGGGCGCGCCCACCATCGAGTTGCCCTCGCGCGAGATGCGCAGGTCGCGGTCCCCCACCATGTCGAACAGCACCGCATAGAGCGGCGGCGGCCCCACCGGGTGGAGCGCGTAGTAGCGGCTGCCGATCAGCACGTCCTTCTTCTCGGCGAAGAGCCCGTAATCCTCCCCGTCCACGAAGAGCAGGTCCACGCCGATCGACGGCGGCGTGGCAGCGAGCGCGTCGGCGATGCCGAGCAGCACGGCGACGCCGGAGGCGCCGTCGTTGGCGCCGGGAACGGGCGTCGCGCTGTCCGCCGGGGTGGCGGCCGGGCCGTCGGAGCGGGGGCGCGTGTCCCAGTGTGCCACGAAGAGGATCCGCTGCGTCGAGGCCGGGTTGAAGCGGGCCAGCAGGTTGACGAGCGGGATCGTGTCGCCGCGCAGGGTGGCGTGGTTCCACCGCTGCACGACGACGGTGTCGGCGCGCGCCCGGAGCAGGCTGTCGAGCCAGGCGGCCGTGCGCGCATGCCCCTCCGTGCCCGGCACCCGGGGCCCGAAGGCGACCTGCGTCCCGGCATAGGCGAGCGCAGTGGCGCCGTCGAAACGCCGGGTGGGCGCCCGGTCCCTGCCGCATGCGGCGGCCGCGAACAGCACGAGACAGAGGAGCGGCAGCCGCCCACGAGTCATCGGAATTCTCCGGCGGAGAGCACGAGCTGGAAGCTCACGGTGAGGAACATCGTGGAGATGCGGCGATTCAGGTGCTTCGCCTCGCTCAGCGTATAGCCGAAGTCGAGGCCGCCCTGGAAGAGCTGCGCGAGGTCCGTCTCCAGGCGGGCGGTCAGCTCCTGGTTGAGCGTCTCCGAGACGGTGTTCCCGCACACGGCCTCTTCCGGGCCGCGCAGGCAGGAGGTTGAAACGCTCGAGCGGCCGCTCAGCGTGGTGCGGATCCGCTTGCGCGAGCGGGCCAGCCACTCCGGCATCCGGAACGCATAGCTGAGCTGGCCATAGACCTGGTCATCCTCGGCGATCGTGGTGCTCGAGGCGTTGCGCTGCTCGGAGCCGCTGGTGGCGTACTGGAAGCTCAGCCGGAGGCCATTCCGCATCGAGAGCTGGAGGTCGGGGCCGAAGCTGCGCGATGACAGGCCCGACACGGACGTTCCGGTCGATGTGGGCTGCTCGGTGGTGCCGGTGCGGTAGCGGAACGCGGCGCCAAGGCCGACCAGCGCCAGCGGGCCGCCCCGGAAGGTATGGGTCCAGCGCGCCGTGCCGTTGGGCCAGTCGCGGGTGAGGGTGCGCGTCTCCCGGAACGCATTGCTCACCCGCTGCAGCCTGAGGGCGTCGGTCTCGCTGAAGGTGAGTGAGAACGACAGGCCCATGGGCAGATCGGCGCCCGACGACAGCGACTTCACCCGCGTCTCACCGAGGCCGATCGCCGGCGTGCCTTCCTCCGTCAGGAAATCCTCGCGGCCGCCCAGGGCCAGCTGGTACCGGAGGTCCGGGTCGAACGCGGCCAGGTCGTAGGTCGAGGTGCGGGTGAGCCGCGAGCTCAGGTCGAGGGGGCGCACCCGCCCGAAGAAGTTCCCGACCCGGCTGCTGTCGCCGCTGATGCCGCGGACCAGCCGCGCCAGGTCGATCGAGGCGCCGATCTCGTTGGCGCGGCTGTTGTTGAGCGTCTGGGGCAGGATGAACGCGCCCAGGGTATCGCCGAAGATCTGCACCGGCGGGCGGCTGGTCAGGCTGCGCGAGAGCACGAAGTTGCTCCGCGTGCTGTAGCGCGGGCGCAGCCAGCTGGTGAGCCGCGGCGTGAGCGACACGTTGGTGCTGAGCTGGCGATCGCGCTCCACGCCCACGTCCATGCCCAGGAAGGCGCGGCGCGACTGCCCGGCGACGCGGCCGATGGTCGTCGAGTCGGCGTAGCGGCGGAGGTCCCTGCTGCTGGTGAGGTCGCCGCCGAGCAGCAGCATGCCGAGCGGCTGCCAGGTGATGCCGGCGGCATTGCGCCAGATGTGGTTCAGCGAGAGCGAGGGGACCAGGGCCTCGTCGGCGGCGCGGAAGACGGGCACCTGGTACGAGGTGAACTCGCCCTCGTCCCGGGCGATCCCGCTGGAGAGGCGGACGGTCGAGGGGACGAGGCTGATCTGCGACTTGGCGAGCGCCTTGCCGGCTTCCGTGCTGCGCAGGAAGCCGGGCACGATGCCCGTGAGGTTGACCACCGGGCCGGAGCGGCGCAGCACCAGGTTGTAGGCGCCCGAGACGTTCATGGTGTTGGTCTCGCCGCGGGAGAGCTCGGTCTGCGCCGTCCCCGAGGCGAAGGAGCCGGTGAGCGCCAGCGGGTCCAGCAGCCCCCGCGTGAGCCAGTGGCTGCCGCGCCGGCTGCGCCGGATGGAGACGGTGTACGCCGTGCTCCACGAGCGCGGCCGGCGCAGCTCGGTCAGCGTATTGCCGAGGATGTCGGTGCCGCTCAGCAGGACCGGGTCGACGCCGGTGCGGGTGAGCGAGACCCCGACGGGGATGGAGAGCCCGAGGCCGGCCGGGAGGAAGCGGTCGAGCCGCCAGGTGCCGGAGAGGCGCAGGGTGTTGTTGGTGCGATAGCTCGGCGTCTCGCCGATCTGGCGGAACTGGCCGTCCTGCCGGTGGAAGGAGAGGGCGAGGTCGCCCACGTCCGCGGCGGTGAACCGGGCGTCGAGGGCCATGGCCTTGCCGACCTGTGACACCGGCTGGGTGAGCCGGATGTCGTCGATCCACACTTCGGCCTCGGGCAGGGCGCCCAGGTCGGCGACGCGGATCAGGCCGGCGGCGATCTCCTGCACGGCCGCGAGGTTGGGCGGGCTCACGCCGGGGTCGGCGAGGTGGACGAGGTAGCTGCCCTCGCAGATCACGTACGCGGCCGGGTCGCCGCCGCACTCCGCCGAGCCGGAGGGCGGATCGCCGCGCAGCCATCGGGCTTCCAGCTCGCCGCGGAGCCGGCGCCAGGCGTCGAGGTCCACGACCATCTCCGGCTCCCAGCTCGCGGTGTTCGCCGGGGCGCGGAAGAGGTAGAAGTTGCGGTCGTCGCTGCCCAGCTTCACGAAGGCCTGCAGGTCGCCGCGCTCCCACCCCGCGCCGAAGCCCCGGGCCCAGACCCGGAGCTCGCGGTAGTTGAGCAGGTTCTGCGGACCGGCGGGGAAGCGGAGGTACGCCTCGGCGCGCTCCCCGACGAGGAGGTCGCGCGCGATGACGCGCAGCGACTTCTCGTTGATCTGGCTCCCCAGCGAGCCCTGGCCCGCATTCCGGTCGTTGACGGCGTTGCGGGCGCCCGGGGGCGAGGTGTAGCCCAGCTCGACGTTCTCGGTCGAGACGACGGCGGTGAGCACCTCGCCGTGGCCGGCGGCGGTCGAGCCGGAGATGCCGGCGATCGGCTGCTCGGCGCGGCGCACCCAGGGCGCGCCGACGAAGCGCATGCGCGCCAGGGCGAAGCGGCCCACGACGTCGTCGGCGCCGGCGTCGGGCGGCGCGAGGACGGTGACCCTGAGGTGCTGGATCAGCCGGAGCGCCGGGGAGCCGACGGACGCGGTTGCGTCGCGGAGCGGCACGCGGTAGAGCGTCCACCCGCCCTCACGGCCCTGGCTGTCGATCGACTTCACGCCGCGGTTGGGCACCTTGAAGGCGTCGCTCCGCAGGTCCACCACGTAGCGGAAGATGTCCTCATTGGGGCCGCGCGCGTCGAGCAGCAGGTCGCGGTTGAGGTCCTCGCTGTCGAGCTGGCCGTTGCCCCGGCTGCAGCGGGCGCTGAGGTCGCCCCAGGGGAAGACCTGCACGACGCCGGTGAGCTCGCGGTTGCAGAGCGGCACGTTCTCGAGGGTGATCTCCCCCTCGAAGTTGAGCGTGTCGGGCCGGTCGCCGAGGATGCCGATGTCGTCCTCGTCGGCGTTGAAGATGCCGTCGGCGCCGCGCTCGGTGTCGAGCCGGTCCCGGCCCACGTACTGCCGGCCGGTGAAGACGCTGTCCTCGCCCACCAGCGCGAAGGTGCCCGGCGCGATCGCGAGGGCATCCTCGCTCACCGTCCCCAGGTCGATCATCAGGTGGACGCCGGCCGAATCGGCGGAATGCGCGCCGGCCTGGAAGACCCAGAACTCGAGGTATTCCGAGCGGGAGAGGTCCACGCCGGTGGAGCTGAGCGGCGTCACCATCGAGCGCCAGCGCGGGCGGAGCGGGCGCGCCGGCAGGGTCCACTGCGAGGAGCGGTCGTTGCGGACCATGCCGCCCGCGGTGTCGGCGTGCAGGGTGAGCCAGAGCGCGGTCTCGAACTGCTCGCCGCGGCCGGCCGTGATGATCGTCGTGTCGATGTCCTGCGGGCGGACCCGGAACGGGCGCCCCTGGGCGTCGGGCACCAGGTTCTGCCAGACGAGCTGCACGGCGTCCTCGGGGTCGAAGGCCGCGCCGAAGCCGAGGAGCGGATCCACGCCGTCCGTGGTCTGCGGGACGCTGCCGAACTCCCAGGCGACCTCCGCGAGCGAGAGCGGTGTCCCGACGTCGGCCTCGAACTCCTCGAGGTATGCCGCGCCCGAGCGGTTGGGATCGGGGCGCGAGAGCGCGAGCTCGGCGTTGACGTCGAGGCGCGAAGGCGCGGTGGCCGGGGCCGAGGTGATCCGGTCGAAGAACCGGGTCACGGCGCGCGACTGGAAGTGCAGGTCGGTGGTAATGCCGCCGACCAGGTTGGCCTTGGCCTCGAAGCCGAGCTGGGGCCGGTTGTATGCCGTGGCTTCGCGCTGGAAGACGCCGAGGAGGTTGACCGAGCCGAGCTGGCCGAGCGAGTAGCGCGAGGTGAGCCCGAGGATCGTGGTCGGCGCGACCGCGAAGAGGTCCTGCTGCTCGAAGCGCGCGGTGACCTGGGCCGATCCGGTGCCGAAGAGCGCCTCGGGGTCGAGGAAGGTCACCTGGCCGGTCGAGTAGTCGATGGAGTAGTCGACCCCGCGCTGGAGGAGGCGGCCGCCGCTGCTGAGCTGCTCGCTGCCTTCCTTGATCTGCAGCGCGTTGAGGCTCAGCGTCGAGCGGTCGGTGCCGCCGACGGCCTCGTAGCGCAGCCGGACCTGGAAGCGGGCCGGCGGGCCCTGGCTGAAGAGCAGGTAGAGCGGCGTCCGGTAGAGCGAATCGGAGCGCTCGGCCGCGGTGAGGCGCTGGGCGTCGGCGAACGGCGTGAGGTGCGGGAAGACGATGTAGGTCTCGCGCACGACCTCCTCGGCGCCGGGATCGCGGGCGCGGGGGAAGAGCCGGTTCTGCCGGTCGAGGACGCTCTCGTCGGTCGGGATGGCGAGCCCAAGCTGTGCCAGATAGGTGCTGAGCCCCGACGCAGGCCGCTCCGACCGGTTGAGCAGCACCGAGACGTCGAGCGTCGACGCCTGCAGGTCGTTGCCGGCGACGCGATAGACCTGGCGCATCTCGTAGCGGAACGAGCCGGCGTCCGGGCCCCGCAGGGGCTCGAAGACCAGGATCAGGCTGTCGATCGCCGCCGGCCGGTCTGCCGCCGGGAAGGTGCCGACGGAACCGCCGGCCGCCGTCACGTAGCTCACGGCCAGGTAGTCGCGCGGGTCGAGCTTGGCCGCGAGGGTGAACCAGAGGCCCGAAGGATCGAGATAGTAGTCCCGGCCCTGCTGGAGCAGCGTCCACTCGACGCCTTCATTGGGAGCCGACAGTCCCAGCCGCTGGGGAGTGACGCCCGACTGGTTGGTGGCGAAGGCGCGGATGCCGCCCAGGTTCGGGTTGACCCCGCCGGTCGTCGGCGTGCGGTAGCGGTAGACCCGGACCTCGGCGGGGCGGTCGGAAACCGGCAGTGCCTGCGGATCGAGGTTCAGGATGTCCACTGCCGGGTGGCCGGGGACGCGCTCGGGATCGACGACCCAGAAGAAGCGGCCCGACTCGAAGTCGAGGTCGCGGACGATGCGGTCCTGCGGCTGGCTGGTGGCGCCGGTGCCGATGTTGAACACCCGCTCGGAGACCGCGCTGCCCTTCTGGGTCGCCACCAGCGCCTGGAACTGCATGGGTCCCAGCTCGAAGACGCCGTTCACGCCGAAGTTGGTGCGCGGCACCGCGGCAGTGAGGAAGCGCGAGGGCGGCGGCCGGAAGGTCACCGTGCCCACCTCGATGCGCTGCACCACTTCGTCGGTCAGGCCCTCGTAGTAGACCTGGATGTTGTTGTTGGCGGAGAAGTCGCGGTCGGCGTCGTAATCGACGTTGATGTGCACCCGCTGGCCGATGGTGCCGCCGGAGCGTACGCTGATCTGGTTCTCGAGCCGCGGGGCGCGGATCCCGCCGCTGCAGCCGGCGTCGGGGATGTTGGCGTCGGCGGCGGTGCAGCGCTCGTTGTGGACCCGCTCGGTGCGCACGTCGAGCCTGGCTTGGCCGTCGAGGGACAGGTCGGCATACTTCTCGAGTCCCCCGAGGATCTGGTTCGAGGGTGCCCCGGCGGCCGGCGCGGTGTCCTGCGCGGGCTGCTGGGCCACGCCGTAGATCATCCCCTGCCGGATGGCGGTGGCGCGGACCAGGCGGGTCGAGTCGAGGGCGGCGGAGACCGCGCTGTCGTAGCTGGCCATCCGGGGAGTCGCGGCGCCGAGCCAGGGGGCGCGGAGCGCGGCCGGCTCGGTCAGCCGGGGAACCGGGACGCCGAACCGGAGCGGCAGGCGCGGCAGCGTATCGACCCCCTGCGCGGCGAGCGCGGCGGGGGCGAAGAGCAGGAGGAACGGGAGGGCCGCGGCAAGGCGAACCACGCTAGGCAATCACGGAATCCAGCTTGTAGGTGGAAGGGTGGAGGCAATATAATGGACGTCAGAACCCCTTACCAAGTGACCACTTAGACCGTGCGGCTGCTTTCGCGCTACGTGCTGGGGAGGCTGGCGGCCCCGTTCGCCTTCGCGCTCGCGGCGCTCACCGGCTTCATGCTCCTGAACCAGGTGGCCCGCCGGTTCGAGCAGCTGGCCGGCAAGGGCCTGGAATGGACGGTGATCGCCGAGGTGTTCATCCTCTGCCTGCCGTTCATCATGGCGCTGACGCTGCCGATGGCGGTGCTGGTGGCGGTCCTCTTCTCCTTCAGTAACCTCGCGGCCGACAACGAAGTCACCGCCATGCGCGCGAGCGGCGTGAGCGTGCCCCAGCTGCTCCGCCCGGTGCTGGTCTGGGCGGTGCTGATGTCGGTGCTGACCTTCGGGTTCGTGGACCAGGTGCTGCCCCGCAGCAACGCGCGCCTGCGCACCCTCTTCTTCGACATCGCGCGGAAGTCGCCCACCTTCCAGCTCCACGAGCAGGTGATCAACCCGATCCCCTCCTCGCAGTTCTTCCTGCGGGCCGGCACCATCGACCAGGTCCGGGGGCGGCTCCGCGACGTCGCCATCTACGACCTGAGCGGCCAGTGGAGCCGCCGCATCATCTACGCCGACAGCGGCCGCATGGCCGTCATGGGCGACCCGGGGCGCGACCTCCGGCTCACCCTCTACTCGGGCGCCGTGCACGAGTTCCCGGCCAGCGACTCGGCCGACTTCCGCCATACCTCGTTCCGGCAGAACGTGGTCGTCCTCAGGAACGTCTACGACCAGCTCGACCGCAACACCTCCGACGTGATCCGGGGCGACCGGGAGCAGAACACCTGCGAGATGCTGGGAGTGGTGCGGTCGGCGGACCGGGACCGGCGGCAGGCGGAGATCGACCGGCGGGCACTCATCGAGCGGGACCTCCGCACCGTCGCGGGGCTCCCTCCCGCGCCGCCGCCGGGGCCGGCGGCCGAGCTGCCGGCATCGGGGTTCTGCACCTGGCCGGGGCGGCTCCGGGACATCCTCCTCCCTAGGACGGCGGAGGCACAGGCCGCGACACAGAAGGCGGCGGCCGCGGCGGCCCTGCCGCAGGTGCCGATCGTGGCACCGGAGAGCCGGGTCTCCGGCTGGGGCGAGGTGGCCGGCACCGCCTCACGGGCCCGGGACGCGGAGCGCCGCGCGGCCCGCTACCTGGTGGAGGTGCACAAGAAGTTCTCCATCGCCTTCGCCTGCGTCCCTTTCGTGCTGGTGGGGATCGTGCTGGCGCTCCGGTTCCCGCGCGGCGGGATGGGTCTGGTGATCGGCGGCGCGATGGCGGTGTTCGCGATCTTCTGGGTCGGCCTCACGGCCGGCGAGGCGCTGGCCGACAAGGGCTACGTCTCGCCCTGGCTCGCGATGTGGAGCCCCAACCTCGTGCTGGGGACGGTCGGCGTGCTCGGCCTGGTGATGGTGAACCGCGAGTCGGGCTCGACCCGGGGCGGCGACTGGAACGAGATCGCCCAATGGTTCGGCGACCTCCGCCGCCGCGTGCTCAGGCGCCCATGACCACGATCCTCGACCGGTACGTCCTGGCCTCGTGGGTGCGGCTCTTCACCGTAACCGCGATCGGATTTCCCATCGTGGCGGTGCTGACCGACGCGATCCAGCACCTCACCGAGCTGCTCAACCGCGGGCTCTCGATGAAGCAGATCGCCGTGAGCTACGTGTTCGCCATCCCGGAGTGGACCTCGCTGGTGATGCCGGCGGCGGTGCTCTTCGCCACCATCTTCACGGTGGGCGCCATGGCGCGGCACTCGGAGATCACCGCCGCCAAGGCCGGCGGCGCGAGCTTTCTCCGCCTGGTGCTCCCGCTCTTCGCGGCGGCGGCGGTAGCCGCGGTGCTGGCGGTGGCGGTGGGCGAGCTGGCGGTGACCTCGACGGAAAAGGCCGCCCAGCTCCAGCGCGACCCGCGGATCCAGTCGGCCGCGGGCCGCTTCAACTTCGTGTACCGGGCGGATGAAGGGTGGGTCTACGCGATCCGCTCGCTCGATGTCTCCTCGCGGACACTGCGCGAGCTGGTCTTCGAGCGCGAAGGCACCGGCCCCGCCTACCCGACGCTGGTGGTCCGGGCGGACAGTGCCACCTGGAGCGACTCGGCGGGCGCCTGGCGGCTCTGGGACGGCGAGAGCCGGGTGCTGGGCGGGCCGACCAACCAGGCGACATTCACGTTCGCGTCGATGGACCTGGCGGCGCTCACCCAGCGGCCCACCGAGCTGCTGGCCGAATCGAAGGCGCCGAAGGCGATGCGCTACGAGGAGCTGGGCCAGTACATCAACGCGATGCACCGGGCCGGCAACGCCACCGGCCAGCTCGAGGTGCGCCGCGCGCAGCGGATCGCGGTCCCGGCGGCGTGCCTGGTGATCGCGCTCTTCGGCGCGCCGCTCGCCATGGCCGCGCCGCGCTCCGGCTCCGCCTTCGGCCTCGGGGTGAGCCTCGGCGCGACCGTCATCTACCTGCTCCTCGCCCAGATCGCCCTCGCCATGGGCGACAGCGGCATCATCGATCCGGTGCTGCTGGCGTGGATGCCGAACGTCGTCTTTCTCCTCGCGGGGCTGGTGCTCCTGAACCGGGTGCGGACCTAGGCGGCGCGCGGTCCGGGGACCGGGAAACGGCCACTGGCGCGGGAACGGGCGGGCCCCCCGCGCGGCG
>CAMLLJ010000081.1 GCA_946480845.1 uncultured Gemmatimonadota bacterium | reverse complement strand
CCCGATGGAGCTGAGGGGGATCGAACCCCTGACCTCTGCAGTGCGATTGCAGCGCTCTCCCAGCTGAGCTACAGCCCCGTAGGAACGGCAAAGGTAGCGGGCAAACCTCTCCGGGTCAACGGGTTACGGATTCCGAACGTAAGTCGTTGACCGGGCGGAGGCTAGCGCGGCGGAGCGGGCGCCGCGGCCTGTGCGACCAGCCCGGCGAGCTGCCGATCGTGCACCTTCGACAGCAGCAGCAGCGCCGTCACGGCCCCGATCAGCGCCATCATCATGTCCCACTGCGTGTCCCACACGTCGCCCTGGGTGCCGAGGAAGGCTTCGGCGGCGCCGCCGGTGGCGAGCGCCGTCCAGAACTCGATCAGCTCATAGAACGCGCTGAAGGCGAGGCATATGCTGACTACCACGAACGGCAGCCAGCGGCTGCCGCGGAGGGGTGAAGTCCGCACCAGGATCTCGCGCGCCAGGATCGCCGGGACGAAGCCCTGGGCGAAGTGGCCGATGCGGTCGTAATGATTGCGGGAGAAGCCGAGCGCGTCCTGCATCCAGTAGCCGAGCGGGACCTCGGCGTAGGTGTACTTGCCGCCGACCATCAGGATCACGGCGTGCAGCGTGAGCAGGACGTAGGTGAGGCGGGTGAGGGGGAAGCGGTGGCGGGTGATGTAAAGGATCGGGAAGGCGATGAGGACGGGGGCGACTTCGAGGAACCAGGTGAAGCGGTCGTGGGGGGCGATGGCGGACCAGAGAAGAACGAGGAGGACGGTTCCGGCCAGGGGGAGCAGGTCCCTCGCTTTGCTCGGGACGACGGCGGGACGGGGCGACGTCATGCGTCCCGGAAGGGGACATCGATGGTCATGCCGTCCTTCGCGACCGTCACCTCGGGAAAGACCGCGCGCGCCTCGGCGAGGAGCTCGGGGGCGTCCCTGGTGTAGCGCGGGCTGATGTGGGTCAGGACCAGCTTCCGGACGCCGGCCTGCTCCGCCACGCGCGCCGCCTGCGCGGCGGTCGAGTGGCCCGTTTCCCCCGCGCGCTCCTGCTCGTCGGTGCCGAAGGTCGCCTCGTGGATGAGCAGGTCGGCGCCGTGCGACGCGGTGATCACGCTGAGGCACGGCCGCGTGTCTCCGGTGTAGACGATGGTGCGCCCGGCGCGGGTCGGGCCGACCAGCTCGGCCGGCGTCACCTCGCGCCCGTCCTCGAGCGTGACCGACTGTCCCTTGTGGATCCTCCCCCAGAGCGGCCCTTCCGGGATGCCCAGCGCCCGCGCGCGCTCGGGATCGAACCGGCCGAGGCGCTCGTGCTCCACCATCGCCCACCCGATGGTATCGGCGCGGTGATCGGTCTCGAAGGTCACCATGTCGTACTCGGCGCGCGCGAGCCGGTCACCGGCCTGCACTTCGACGATGTCCACGGGAAACCGGCTCCGCTCCACCCCGAGCGCGAGCGCCGCGCCGAGGATCTTCGCCGCGCCCTTCGGCCCGTAGAGCGTCACCGGCGTCGTGCGATCCTGCAGCCCCATCGTGCGCAGCAGCCCGGTGAGCCCGAGCATGTGGTCCGCATGGTAATGCGTGAAGAAGATCTCCCGGAAGGAGAACCCCACGCCGTAGCGCATCATCTGGCGCTGGGTGCCCTCGCCGCAGTCGAGCAGCAGCGTCTCGCCTTCGCGCGAGAGCGCGAGGCCGGACACGTTGCGCTCGACCGACGGGCAGGCCGCGCCGGTGCCGAGGAAGGTGACGGTGAGGGGCATGGGGGGAAGATAGGCCCCGTCCCGTCCCCCTAGAAGATCCTTACGGTAATCGGCACCTTCCCCGGATCCTTCTTGATCGCCGCCATCAGCGAATCGAGCTGCGCCGTGAGCTTCACCATGCCGTAGTACAGCGAGCTGTCGGTGGCGAGCTTGCCCAGGCTGCCCTGCCCCGCGTTCATGCGCCCGAGCAGCGTGTCGAGGCGGGCACCGGTGCCGGCAAACGCCTTGGCCATCGCGCTGAAGTTGGCGGTGAGGGTGTCGCTGCCCGAGAGGGTGCGCTGGAGCGCGGGGTTGGCGAGCGTCGAATCGAGCCGCGCGCCGAGCTGGCGGAACTGCACCATCGTGCGCGTGAGCTCGGCGGTGGGGCCGGTGTTCGCGTTGCCGTAGAGCGCCATGGTGCGCTGGGCCGACTGCATCGTCGCCTCGAGCCCGGCCATCGTGGACTGGAGCTGCCGGACCATTTCCGGACTCACCATCTGCTGCAGGCCCATGAGCACCGTGTCCGCGCGCCCGCTCAGGCCCGCCGCCGTCTCGGTGAAGCCGACCTCCCGGGTGCCCTGGATGATGGTGCCGCGCGGGAGCGGCGCGCCGGAGCCGGGCACCAGGTCCACCGCGTAGTCACCCACCAGGCTGACGCTCACGATCTCCGCCCTGGCGTCCACCTTGGGCACCACCTTGCTGCCCGTGCTCACCGACACCACTACGTCGCCCACGTCCCGGAACTCGATCAGCTCGACCTTGCCCACCGCGACGCCCGACACGCGCACCGGGGAGGCCCGCTTGAGCCCGCTCACGTCCGCGAAGCGGATGTTCAGCAGGTCGGCGGACGAGGGCGAACGGCCGCTCAGCCACATCGTGCCGAAGATGAAGCCGGCGATGGCGAGGAGCACCAGCGTGCCGACGATGACTTCCCTGCCGTAGCGGATTTCCATGTGTTGCTCAGGCGGCGAAAGAAGGGTTGTCGAAGTCCCGCTCGAGGAACTCCTTGACCTTGGGATGCTGCGAATCACGGAACTCCTGCGGCGTCCCCTGCATGACGATCTTCCCCTCGCTCAGGAGCGCGATGCGGTCGGCCACGCTGAAGGCCCCGCGCACGTCGTGCGTCACCATCACGCTGGTGACGCCGAGCTCGTCCGAAAGCTGCTTCACCAGGCTGTCGATGATGTCGGCGTTCACCGGGTCGAGCCCCGAGGTGGGCTCGTCGTAGAGGAGGTACTTGGGGCTCCCGGCGATGGCCCGCGCGATGCCAACGCGCTTCCGCATGCCGCCGGAGAGCTCCGAAGGATACTTGTGCAGGACGACGTCGGGCTGGAGGTTGACCAGCTTGATGCACTGCGTCACCCGCTCGGTGACGAAGGCCCGGTCCTCGGACTTCGTCTTGTCCACGATGCCGAGCGCCACGTTTTCCTCCACGTCCATGGAATCGAACAGGGCACCGTTCTGGAAGACGTAGCCGATCTGCTGGCGGAACTCGGCCAGCTCCCGGCGGCGCAGGTGGCTCACGTCCTTGCCGTCCACGATGATGCTGCCGGCATCGGGCCTGATCAGCCCGATGATGTGCTTGAGCAGCACGCTCTTGCCCGTGCCCGAGGGCCCGAGCAGCGCCACCGTCTCCCCGTCCAGTACCTCGAAGTCCACGCCGTTGAGGACGACCTGCGTCCCGAACCGCTTGGCCACGCCCTTGAGCTGGATCATTGGTTGAGCAGGATGCGCGTGATCACGGCATCGAGCACCAGAATGAACACCGAGCTCGCCACCACGGCCGTCGTCGTGGACTTGCCCACGCCTTCGGCGCCCTGCTTGGTGTTGAAGCCCATGAAGCAGGAGATGGTGGTGATCGCCCCCGCGAAGAAGACCGACTTGATGAGCGAGTAGTAGGCGTCGAACGGGCGGTAGTAGTACTGCGCACCGTAGACGAAGTCGGCGTCGGTCACCGGCAGCACCGACTTGACCGACCACCAGCCCGCCAGCACCCCGGTCACGTTGGCCATCACGGTGAGCGCCGGGATCATGATGAACCCGGCGACGATGCGCGGCACCACCAGGTGCGACGCCGGCGAGCGGCCCAGCGACTCGAGCGCGTCGATCTGCTCGGTCACCCGCATCGTGCCCAGCTCGGCCGCATAGCGCGCGCCGATGCGCCCCGCCAGGATCAGGGCCGTGAGCACGGGCCCCAGCTCGAGGATGATGGCGGAGACCACCAGCGTGCCGACGACGTAGTAGGGGATGCTGCCGGTGAACTGGTACCCCGCCTGCAGCGCGGTCACGGCGCCGGCAAAGGCGGAGATGAGGAGGACGATGAACAGGCTCCCGACGCCGATGTTCCACGCCTCGGTCATCATCCGGGGCCACCAGATCCGGACCTCAGGCAGGCCCCGCATGGCATCGGCCACGAAATACGCGAACCGCCCGACCTGGCCGAGGGTTCCGAGGATGGAGCTGCCGATGGACCGGCGGAGGTCGAAGCTCTGGGAGGCGGCTGGCATTGGCCTGTATCTTGTCCGTCCATGACGGTGAAGTCCATCCCCCGCCCCCCGCTCCGGGGCCCCGAGTTCAGGCGCCGCCTGCTCCGCTGGTTCCGCCGCCACGGCCGCGACCTGCCGTGGCGGCGGACCCGCGACCCGTACCGCGTGCTGGTCTCGGAAGTCATGCTGCAGCAGACCCAGGTGAGCCGGGTGGAGGGCTACTACCACCGGTTCCTGCAGCGCTTTCCCTCGCTGGAGCACCTCGCGGCCGCGCCGCCCGGCCGGGTGCGGGAGAGCTGGGACGGCCTCGGCTACTACCGGCGCGCGGCCAACCTCCATCGGCTCGCGCAGGTGATCGTGACCGAGCACGGCGGCGTGCTGCCCTCCGATCCGGAGGCGCTCCGCCGGCTCCCCGGGGTCGGCCGCTATACGGCTGGCGCGGTGGCGAGCTTTGCCTTCGAGCGCGCGACACCGGCCGTCGACACCAACGTGGCTCGCGTGCTCCGGCGCGCGTTCCATCCGCGAGCCGCCGGCGTCCGGGGCGAGCGCCGCCTCTGGACCACCGCGCAGCAGCTCCTGCCCCGGCACGGCGCCGCGGCGTGGACGTTCAATCAGGGAATCATGGAGCTGGGGGCCCTGGTGTGCACCGCGCGCATCGCGCGGTGCGACGCGTGTCCGGTGCGCGCGGCGTGCGCCACCGGCCGGCGAAGGATGCCGCAGCCGCGGCAGGACGGGCTTCCGGGAAGCTGACCCTCAGCCTCCCGTACGGTAGATGACGCCGGCCACGAGCGCGAAGAGCGCCAGAACGCCCGATACCGCCCCGCCGATCCGGAGCCGCGCGCGCAGCTCGTCGAAGTAGGCGGCGTGCTGGCCCTCGGGATCGATCCGGGCCAGGCGTGACGCGGTCGGGAGCCCGACCAGCAGGGTGATGAGCGCGCCAAGGAGGCCGGCGCCCTGCATCGCCATGAGCCAGGGACTCATCGCCGTGGTCATGGCGCCCATGAAGCGGATGGTGAGCACGAGGCCGGAGACCACGACGAGCAGCGCGCCCGGCGCCAGCAGCCGTTTGTGCAGCGCGGCCTGCGCCGCGGCGATCGAGACGAGGGCGGAGCGCTGGGCGTCCCGCGCCGCCAGGCTCACCACCATCGCCGCGAACCCGCCGCCGAGCCACGCCACGAAACCGATGAAGTGGACCAGGAACCAGATTCGGGTCATCGCGTCTCCGTGAGTACGGCGCCGTCGATCGGCTGGCGGCCGTCGAAGCCGCCGTCGATCTCGTGCCAGTGGGTGATCCGGTCCTCGCCCAGATGCCAGCAGAGGTAGATCGGGCGGTCTTCCCGCAGCGAACGAAAATCCACGAGCCCTGCCTCGAATCCCTTGAAGACGCAGCCGATGCGCTCGAGCTCCCTGAGGTAGCCGTCGATACGCACGGCGTGCGCCGTGACCTCGTCGCGGGCGGCCACCATCTCGGCCGTCTCCCCGCGCTCGGCGCCCCCGGCCGCGCTGGCTTCGGCGCTCAGCGTCTCGTACCGCGCGACACCGGCCCGCCAGGCGGGATACGCGGCCACGAGGTCCTGCACGATACGGCGCACCAGCGGCAGCGTGCGCTCCGCCTCCTCGAGCGTGAAGAGCCGGATGCCACTCCCCTCGCTCATCCCAGTGCCTCCTTCGCCGCCCGATATCCCTCCGCGGCATACGCCTCGGCGCGATCTACGCGGAACGTCGCGTGGCGCTCGACCGACGGGCGAACGTAGATCAGTTTCGGCTTCGCCGGGTCGGTATGCCAGAGCCGCCGCTGCAGCTCCGAGTTCGCCGCCATCAGGATTCCCGTTGCATCGTTGTGCGCCCGCACCAGGGAAGGATAGGGCGACGGCGCCGCACCCAGCTCGTCGAAGCCCGGGCCGATGTCCACCGCTGCCACCACGTCCACCTCGCCCTGGGCCGCAGTCTCGAGCGGCACCACGCCGCGAAGGCCGCCGTCGCCGTACCGCTGCCCGTTGATGGTCACCGCGGGGAAGAACATCGGCAGCGCGGACGACGCCATCAGCGCATCGATGAGCGGCACGTCGCGCCCGCCGTGGCCGAAGAGCACCAGCTCGCCGCTGTCGAGATCGGTGGCCGTGACGGTGAGCGGCAGGGCCAGGTCCGCGAAGCTCGAGGCCGGCAGCAGCCATTCGATGGCCCGCCGGAGCGGCTCCGGCCGCATCAGCGAGGCCAGGTAGAGCCCGCCCAGCGGCGCGAAGATCGACCGCACGATGCCCTTCTGCCCCGCCTCGACCAGCCGGGCGAGCAGTTCATCCGGGGAGAGCCCGGCGCAGAAGCCCGCGCCGATCACGGCCCCCATCGATGTCCCTACATATCGCGACGGCGCGAGCCCCGCTTCCGTGAGCGCGCGCACCGCGCCCACGTGCGCCGCCGCCTTCGCCCCGCCCCCGCTCAGCGCCGCGACGACCCGGGTCACGGCCGCTTCGACTGCTCCCGGTGCGCCCTCGCGCGCTCGAACCGCGCGCGTTCCTCATCGGTCTCCGGCACCAGGCGGGGCACCCGCTTCGGCTTGCCGTTCATGTCGATCGCGACGAAGACGACGTGTGCCGTGTGCGTGTGCCGGCGCTCGCCGGTGCTCACGCGTTCCGCATACACCTCGACGGTGATGTCCATCGAGGAGTTTCCCACGAAATCGACGGTGGCCGCGCAGGTGACCAGCTCGCCGAGCTGGATCGGCTCGCGGAAGTCCACGCGGTCGATGCTCGCGGTGACCGCCGGCCCTCCGGCGTGCCGGATCGCCGCGACCGCCGCCGCCTGGTCGACCAGGGCCATCAGGTTGCCGCCGAAGAGGTGGCCGAGGACGTTCTGCATGTGCGGCATCACGAAGGTGGTGATGTCGCCACGCGAGTACGACATGGGGCGGGACTCGGGCGTGGCCATCGGTTCTCCGGCTAGTAGTCCACGGGGCGAAGGTAGTACTCGCCGATCGCGGTCTGGCTCACCATGGCGACGGTGGGAAGCCGGCGCTTCCAGTGGGTGGAGTCGAGCCGCTTGCGCACCAGCCCCACTTCGGCCTCGGTAAAGCCGTGCGCGACGAGATCGCTGTCGCGCTCGCCGCCAAGGATGCGGTGCAGGATCTCGTCGGCGCGCGCGTAGGGGAGGCCGAAGTCCCCCTCGTCGGTCTGGCCCGCGACGAGGTCGGCGCTCGCCGGCTTCGCGACGATCACTTCGGGCACGCCCACGTGCCGCGCCAGCGCCCAGACCTGCGTCTTGAAAAGGTCACCGAGGGGGTTCACCGGCGGCGAGTCGTCGGCGTGCCAGGTGAAGTAGCCGAGCAGGCGCTCCGTCTTGTTCCCGGTGCCGATCGGCAGCGCGCCAAGCTCGGCGGAGCGGTCGAACAGCGTGATCATCCGCATCCGCGCCATGATGTTGCCGAGCCGTCCGGGGGACACCTCACCCCCGATTGCACCGGCGATGCCGTCCACGCCTCCGGTGATGTCTACCGTGTCCATCCGGATGCCCGTTGCCCGCGCAACGAGCTCCGCGTGCTCGAGGCTGTCCGGCGACGAGGTCCGGTACGGCATCCGCACCCCGATCACGTTCTCCGGCCCCAGCGCCTCGGCCGCAAGGAACGCCACGAGCGAACTGTCGACTCCACCGGACAGTCCCACGATGCCCTTCGCAAACCCGCGCCGCCGCACGATCTCGTCGCGCAGGAACTCGACCAGCCAGCGCCGGGCCAGGGCGGGCTCGATCGAGAGCGGTGCCACGGCGGGCCGGCGGACCGGCGCGGCGGCGGACGCGCGGGACCGGCGGGCCGCCGATCCGCCAGTACCGCCGTCCCGCCGGTCCGCCGTCCCGCCGTCACCCCCCCTCCGCCCCGCCGCATACGCCTCAAGCAGGTGCGGCAGCCGGCTCTCCAGGTCGGACAGCAGCGGCATCTCCGCCCGCGCCCGGGTGATCTCCTCGAAATGCAGCTCGGCGGGGATCAGCGCGTCGTCGAAGACGGGGCCGCGCACCACCAGGTCGCCCCGGGGGCCCGCCACGATCGACCCGCCGACGAACGCCTTGCCGCCCTCGAAGCCCACCAGCTGCGGGATCGCGACGTACACGCCATGCTCCCCGGCGATGTCCTGCGCGATCCGCTCCCAGCGGGACAGGCTCGAGGGGCGCTGCTGGTCGGCATCGGGCTCGAGGCCCCGCGCGGGGCTCGCGCTCGGCACGATGATGAGCTGGGCCCCGTCCAGCGCGGCAAGCATCGGCACCACCGAATGCCAGGCATCCTCGCAGATGGCGATCGCCGCACGGCCCCAGCGGGTGTCGAACGCCGCCACCGAGCGCCCGGGCTCGACGAAGCGCTCCTCGTCGAAGACGCCGTAGGTGGGGAGAAAGACCTTGCGGTGCACGTGACGGATCCCGGCGTCCGGGCCGCCGAGCGAGGCGTAGAGCGCGGAGTTGTGCAGCCGGTTCTCGTGCAGCTCGTAGAAGCCGAGGCAGATGTCCAGCGGCGGGGCCCCGCTCGCGGCGTGCTCGCGCGAGAGGTCGTCGAAGAGCTGGGCTGCCGTGAGCGCCGCTTCGCGCACCCCGCCCTCCAGGAAGTACCCCGTGAGCGCACTCTCGGCGGCAAGGATGAGTTCCGGCGGATGCGGCCAGGCGGCGGCCGTGCGAAAGATCTCGCCGAGCCGCGCGAGGTTCTCGCGATAAGCGCCCTTGCGGGGCCGGAACTGCGCGATGGCGAGCTGCAGCATTGACGGCAATATAAGCACGCCGTATTACTTGCCTTGCACCATCACCCTTCCCTGTCCGGACGACCTCTGATGCACCTGCTCGCCCTCGCGGCCCTCGGCGTCCTGCCGTGGCCGGGTTCCAGCGGCCTGTCTGCCGCGAGCCTGACCGCCCCGGGACCCACGCCTGAAGTCGAACGCATCGAAGCCAACGCCAACCGCCGCCCGGCAGGGCGCCTGTCCGGCGGCGTGCTGACCCTGCGCCTCGAGGCACGCATGGGCCGCTGGTTTCCCGAGGCGGATGGCGGGCCCAGCGAGGTCGTGCAGGCCTTCGGCGAAGAGGGCGGCGCCCTGCAGATCCCCGGTCCGATGGTGCGGGTGCCGGCCGGAACGTCGATCCGGCTGTTCATCCGGAACCGGCTCGATTCCGTGCTGGTGATCCACGGCATGCACTCGCGCCCCGGCCGCGGCGGAGACAGCCTGGTGATCGCCCCCGGAACGGTGCGCGAGCTGCAGTTCGAGGCCGGCGCGCCCGGCACCTATCACTACTGGGGCTCGACCACCGGCACCGGCCTCGACACCCGCGAGTGGCTGGACAGCCAGCTGTCGGGCGCGTTCATCGTGGATCCGCCCGGCGCCCGCGCGCCGGACCGGGTCTTCGTCATGGGGCTCTGGTTCCGGTCGCTGTCCGATTCCAGCGGGCCCGGAGCGCGCCAGTATGAAGAGCTGATGGTGATCAACGGGAAGATGTGGCCGCACACCGAGCGATTCACCTACAGCGTGGGCGACTCGGTCCGCTGGCGGTGGATCAACCCCACCAACAGCTCACACCCGATGCACCTGCACGGCTTCTACTACCGCATCGAGTCGCTGGGCGACGGCGCCCGGGACTCGGCCATCGCGTCCGGCGAACGGCCGCTCGTCAACACCCACCTCATGCTGCCTGGCGGCACGATGGCCACCGCCTGGCAGGCCCAGCGGGAGGGCAACTGGGTCTTCCACTGCCACTTCGCCTTTCACGTCTCGCACTTCCTGGCCATGACCCCGCCCGACACGGCGCACGGCGAGCACGGCAGGCATCGCATGTCGGGGCTGGTGCTGGGCATCCACGTCGATCCCGGCGAGCGCGCCCAGACCGCGGTGACTGCACCCACGGCCCGGCGGCTCCGGCTGCTGATGCAGGAGGATCCAGGACGCTACGATTCGCTGCCGGGCTTCGGCTTCGTGCTGCAGGACGCGCGCTCGGCGGTGCGCGACAGCGTCCCGACCGACTCGCTCCCGGTCGTGGGCCCCACGATCGTCCTCACCCGCGGGGAACCGGTGGCGATCACGGTGGTGAACCGCCTCCGCCAGCAGACCGGTGTGCACTGGCACGGGATCGAGCTGGAGAGCTTTCCGGATGGCGTCCCGGGGTGGAGCGGGACCCCCGGCCGGATCATGCCGCCGATCGCGCCGGCCGACTCCTTCGTCGCCGAGTTCGTGCCACCCAGGGCGGGCACGTTCCTCTATCACTCGCACTCGAACGAGGACTCGCAGATCAGCTCGGGCCTGTACGGCGCGCTCATCGTGCTCGAGCCGGGCCAGACGCTCGACCCCTCCACCGACGTCGTCTTCCTTCTCGGAGCCGACAGCCCATTCCCGAATGGCGGCCTGCTGAACGGCAGGTCGGAGCCCGGTCCGATCGACCTGGTTGCCGGGCGCACCTATCGCTTCCGGTTCATCCACATCCAATCCGATTGGCGGGTGCACTTTACGCTGTTCGACGGGAACGCGATCACGCAGTGGCTCCCGGTGGCGAAGGATGGCGCCGACCTGTCACCCGCGCTCCGGCGCATGACCCCCGCGCGGCTGCTGGCCGGTCCGGGCGAAACTGCCGACTTCGAGTTCACCCCCTCCGCGCCGGGGACGCTGCGCCTCGAGATCAGCACCTGGGGCACCGGCTGGCACCTCCTGCAGGAGCTTCGGGTCCACCCCGCGGCGATCGGTTATGTTCCGGGATCGACCAGGGGGAACTGAGCATGCCGACGCCGTTCGAAGCCGTATCCGGAGTAGCCAACGCCTGCCAGGCGCTGCCCAATGTCGTCACCGGCGGCCAGCCGTCCGCGGCGCAGCTCGCCGAGCTGAAACGCGCCGGAGGGGCGGTAGTCCTGGACATCCGCGACCCGATGGAGCCCCGTCCCTTCGACGAACCGAAGGAAGCGAAGGCGCTGGGGCTCGAGTACGTGAACGTCCCCATCTCGCCCGGCGCCACGGGCGACGACAAGATGGAGCGGATCCTCGAGACCCTCCGCGCCAACGCCGACAAGCCGGTGTTCTTCCATTGCGGAAGCGGCAACCGGGTGGGCGGGGCGATGATCGCGCACCTGATGCTGGATCACGGGATGGACCAGGAGCAGGCCGTCACCCAGGCGATGCGCATGGGGCTCCGGAGCCCGGAGTACATGGACTGGGGCCTGGACTACGCGAGGCGACACAGCGCGGGCTGAGGAATCGGGCATCAAGCATGAAGGGGCGGCGCCACAATGGCGCCGCCCCTTCGTGCATTTCCCGGTGAGCCTAGCGCCCGGTGCCGCGGCGCCCGCCTCCACCACCGCCGCCCCCACCGCCGGAAGACCGGCTCGGAGACGGGGCGCTGTGGGACGGAGCGGCCCGGGAGGGCTCGGCGCGCGCGGGGGCGGAGCG
>CAMLLJ010000080.1 GCA_946480845.1 uncultured Gemmatimonadota bacterium | reverse complement strand
GCTGCGGGGGGGGGCGTGGTGGGGGTGGGGGGGGGGGGGCCCCCCCACCCCCCCCCCCCCCCCCCCCCCGTCTGCGATCGGGACGGTCAGGACGGTCGGGAATGAGACGGACAACCTGACCGTCTCCCGACCGTCCCGACCGTCCCGACCGCCCTGACCGTCCTATCCATCAACATCCCCCGGCCCGAACGGCAGCGCCACCACCGTCGCCCTCCTCCCTCCTGCGTCCACCTCGTCACCCACCGCCACTTCGCGCCTGATGGAGGCTAGGCCTATGGTGCGATCGTCCAGCACCAGGGTGGACCTGACGCTGCCGACGTCCTTGCCGCGGGCCGAGACGGCGGCGCCCTCGAGGGGGTCCGTCGAGTCCCAGCGAAGGCCCCGGAGCTCGCGGTTGGTGTGGCCGCGGAAGTGGAGGCGGGCGACGGTTTCCTGGCCGGTGTAGCAGCCCTTGGTGTAGGAGACCCCGCCGATCTGGTCGTAGCGCACCTCCTGCGGGAGGGTGCGCTCGTCGATCTCCGCGCCGAGCGCCGGCCAGCCCGCCAGGATGCGCGAGGCCTCGAGCAGGGCCTCGTCGCCCCGCTCCACGCCCACGCGCGCGAGTGCATCGAGCGCCACGCCGACCGCCGCCTCCGGCCCGATGATCATCCCTGCGAACGGCGCCACGTCGGTGCCCAGCGCCACGATCAGCCGGCCGCGCACGGTGTCGATCACCGTCACCCGGCCCGCCGACTCGGGCAGCGGCCCGAGCCCCGCCTTGATGAGCGACTGGAAGGCATGCTCCCCCACCAGCCAGGCGACCTGCGACTCCCCCGTGAGGTCGGTGACGCGGGCGAGCCGGGGCGGGAGCTGGCGGGTGAAGAGGTCGGTGGAGGCTGCCCGGCCGCGCGCCGGCGCCACCATGGTGAAGCCCTCCGGGGTCCGCGCCACCCAGTAGTCCACCACGATCATCCCCTTGGGCGTGAGCAGGGCGCCGTAGACCAGGCTGTAGTCGCCCGGCTTCTGGAGATCGTTGGTGAGGAGGCCCTGCAGGCACTGGAGCGCGCCCGGTCCCTCGACGCGGAAGACGGCAGGCGACGTGACCACGACCGCGGCGCCGTGACGCGCCGTGGCCAGCCGGGCGCGGTCGAGCGCGATCGCAAACTCAGGCACGGAGCAATCGGGGCTGGGTCATGAGGAAAGGTACACCGTCAGGCGGGGTAGTGTCCCGCCAGGGCGTAGGACTCGTCGAGCAGCTCCACCGGATGGCGCACCCGGATGGGCAGGTCCGCCGCGAGCAGCCCCGCGCCGATCTGCATCGCGCACCCCGGATTGCCGGTGGCCACCACCTCGGGCCGCGGCTCCGCCTCGGCGATCTCCGCAAGCTTGGCGTCGAGCACCGCGCGCGACATCTCCGGCTGCAGCAGCGTATAGATGCCCGCGCTGCCGCAGCACTTGTCGGAGCCGGGAAGCAGCCGGACGCGGAGGCCGGGAATCGCGCCCAGCACGGCGAGCGGCTCGGCGTGCACGCGCTGGGCGTGCTGGAGGTGGCAGGGCGCGTCGTACACCACCTCGCGCTCGAGCGGGGCGCCCCGGATGGGGCCGGCGGCGGCGAGCAGCTCGGTCACGTCGCGCACCTTCGCGCCGAAGGCGGCCGCGGCAGCCCCGCCGAGGAGGTGGCCGTAGTCCTTGAGCAGGGCGCCGCAGCCGGCGCTGTCCACCGCGATGAAGTCGGCGCGGGCGAAGGCATCGAGGTTGGCGCGCGCGAGTGACCGCGCGGCGGCGACGTCGCCTGCATGGTCGTGCAGGGCGCCGCAGCACTGCTGGCCGGGCACGTCGATCACCGTGTAGCCGTTGGCGGCGAGGGTGCGCGCGGCGGCCGCGTGCACGTGGGAGAACAGCGTATCCATCACGCAGCCGCGGAAGAGGGCGACGGTGCCCCGCCCGGCCGCGATGCCGGGCCCCGATGCGGGCGAGCGCCGCGGATGCGAATGGCCGGCGCGCGGCGGATCCGTGCTCGCCAGCATCCCCATCGCGAACCCCGCGCGCCCGCTCCCGGCCAGCCGCGCGGGCACCCCCGCCGCGCGGAGCCAGCGCGCCACCGTGAACGCCGGCCGCCAGAGCCAGGTGCGCCGGAACACGCCGAGCACCAGCCGCGCCAGCGGCGCGATGCCGCGCGCGTCGGCCAGCGCGGCGCGCGCCGCCTCGAGTCCGCGGCCGTACGCGACGCCCGAGGGGCAGACCGGCTCGCACCCGCGGCAGCCGAGGCAGGCATCGAGGTGCTGCGCGAGGGCGGGATCGGTCGGCGCCAGCTCGCCACGCTCGAGCGCGCGCATGAGCACGATCCGCCCGCGGGGGCTGTCGGATTCGTCGCCGGTGGCGAGGTAGGTGGGACAGGCGGGCAGGCAGAAGCCGCAATGCACGCAGGCGGCGAGCGGGGATGGGTCGTGCACTGCAGTCACGCTAGCTCGCGCTCTCGCGCCCGCCGGCATTGCCGGTCTCCGCGCCTTCGAGGGCCACCTGCAGCGTGCCGCGCGGGTCGAAGGTCTCGCGCAGCCGGCTCACCAGCAGCCCGACCCCTTCGCGATAGGCGCCGAAATGCCCGACCTCGTGCCGCAGCGCCCAGGGCGCGCGCTCGATGGTCATGGGGATCTCCCGCGCGGCGGTGGCGCGGCGCAGGGCGCGGAGCCGGTCGGGCGTGGCGCTCCCCGTCCAGCGGAGGCCGCCGCCGGCCGCGCCGGCGGAGATGAGGCCTTCGCTGAGGTCGTGCGTCACAAGGTCGAGTATGCTGTCGAGGCCGTCGGGGAAGACGCCGAGGCGGAGCGTCACCGGTCCGCCGCCGGCGGCGCGGGCGGCGAGGCTCCAGAACGACGCGCTCCGCTCGGGCGGGAGGAGCTGCCACTCGATGCCGTCGGAGGTGTGCATGCGCCGCGCGTCGGCCTCCACCGCGGCGTCGGTGCCGGTGAAGCGGGCGCCGAGGACCCAGTCGGCGTCCGCGGCCAGCGCCGGAGAGAAGAGCTCGAGCGCGGACGGCGTGATGCCCGACTCGACCAGCTCGCGCGCGGCGGCGGTGAGGTCGTCGCGTGCGCCGCGGGCGGTGAGGGTCACGTCGGCGCGGGGCAGGGCGCGGAGCCGGAGGTGGATCTCGGTCATGATGCCGAACCCGCCGAACCCGCCCACGTGCAGGCGGGTGACGTCGTAGCCGGCCACGTTCTTCACCACCCGGCCGCCGGCGCGCACGATGCGTCCGTCACCGGTCACCACTGCGCAGCCGAGCACCTGGTCGCGCACCTGGCCGAAGCCGAGGCGGAGCGGGCCCGCGGTGGCGGTGGCGAGGACGGAGCCGATGCTGCGGTCGGGGCGTCCCGGCGGATCGAGCGGGAGCCACATGCCGTGGTCGGCGAGACGGCGGCGGAGCTGCTCGAGCGGAGCCCCGGCCTGCACGGTCGCCACCAGGTCGGCGGGGCTCACCTCGACCACCTGGTCGAGCGCCCGGGTGCTCACGGCGAGGTCGGCGGGGGCATCGGGGGCGAGCCAGGTCCCCTGGCCCTCGACCCGCACGCGCCACCCTTCGGTGTGCGCGAGATGGCAGACCTGGGCGAGCGACTCGGTGGAATCGGGGATGGCGCGCGGCAGCCCGTCCGGCTCGCGCTCGATGCCGGTGCTCCCCAGCAGGGCCTTGAGCCGGGCGTGGACGATGTCCCTCACGGCGCCCCCTTCCGCGCGCTCCCGCGGCGCCATTCCCGGCAGGACTGGGCCGGGAGGACCTTGCCGGGGTTGGCCCGCTCCTCCGGGTCGAAGACCCGGCGGACCGAGCACATCGCGTCCAGCGTCGCGGCGTCGAAGATGAGCGGCATGTAGTCCCGTTTGTCGGAGCCGACCCCGTGCTCGCCGGTGATCGAGCCGCCGGCGGCCACGCACACTTCCATCATCTCCCCGCTCGCCTGGTGCACCCGCCGTGCCAGCGCCGCGTCGCGCCGGTCGAAGCTGATGTTGGGGTGCAGGTTGCCGTCGCCCGCGTGGAAGACGTTGCTCACCAGGAGGCCGTGGCGGGCGCCGATGTTGCCCACCTGGTCGAGGATGACGGGCAGCGCGGAACGCGGCACCACCGCATCCTGCACGGCCAGGTCGGGGGCGAGGCGGCCCAGCGCGCCGAAGGCCTTCTTGCGGCCCTGCCAGAGCCGGGCCCGCTCCGCCGGCGACGACGCCCCGCGCACGCTCCGCGCCCCGCTCCGGGCCAGCAGCGCTTCGGCCAGCGCGCTTTCCGCCTCGACCGCCTCGGCGCCGCCGTCCAGCTCGACCAGCAGCACCGCCGCCGCGTCGGCGGGATAGCCCGCCGCGTAGATGGACGCCTCCACGGCGCGCACGCACACCTGGTCCATCATCTCGAGTGCCGCGGGGACGATGCCCGAGGCGATGATGGCGGAGACCGCCTCGCTCGCGGCGCGCACCGAGGTGAAGTCGGCGAGCAGGGTACGGATGGCCGGCGGGACCGGCACCAGGCGCACCGTGATCTCGACCGCGATGCCGAACATCCCCTCGCTCCCCACGAAGAGCCCGACCAGGTCGGGCCCCCACGCCTCGCCGCCGCGCGAGCCGAGCCGCACCACCGACGCGTCGGGCAGCACCACCTCGAGCGCCGCCACGTGATTGGTGGTGACGCCGTACTTGAGGCAGTGCGGCCCGCCCGCGTTCTCGGCGACGTTGCCGCCCAGCGTGCACGCGGTCTGGCTCGACGGGTCGGGGGCGTAGAAGAGGCCGTGGCGCGCCACCGCCTCGGAGAGGCGCGCATTGACCACGCCCGGCTCGACCACGGCCGTGCGGTTCACCGGATCCACCCTGAGGATGCGGGTGAGGCGGGTGAGCGAGATGACGACCGCCGCGGGGTCTGCGACGGCGCCGCCCGAGAGCCCCGTGCCCGCGCCGCGCGCCACCCAGGGGACTCCCGCCTGATGCAGCGCGCGCACCACGGCGATCACCTCGTCGCGGCTTCCCGGCATGACGACGGCGCCCGGATACGACTCGCGGGTGGGCAGCCCGTCCATCGCGTAGGTCGCCAGCTCGGCGCGCCGGTGGCGCACGCGGGAGGGGCCGACGATCGCGGCGAGGCGGGAGACGACGGATTCGGCGGGAGGCACGCCGGAATATGGACGGAAGCGCCGGCAGGTGGAACGGCGGGACGGAACTGGCGCGTCGGGCCGGATCGTGGGTAATTGGGGAACATGCACGACACCCACGAATTCCTGCGCAACCTCGCCATGGTGCTCGCCACCGCGGGGATCACCACCCTGGTGTTCCAGCGGCTGCACCAGCCCGTGGTCTTCGGCTACCTGCTCGCCGGGCTGCTGATCGGCCCGCACGTGCCGGCGCCGCTGGTGGCCAACCCGGACATCGTGCGGACGCTCTCCGAGGTAGGCGTCATCCTCCTGATGTACGCCCTGGGGCTCGAGTTCAGCCTGAGGAAGCTCTGGCAGATCGGGCCGACGGCCGGGCTGATCGCGGTGCTGCAGAGCAGCGCGCTGGTGGCGGTGGGCTACCTGGTCGGCCGCGCCTTCGGGTGGACCCACCTCGAGAGCGTCTACGCGGGCGCCATCATCGCGATCTCCAGCACCACGATCATCGTGAAGGCGTTCGAGGAGCAGGGCGTCACCGGGCGGTTCACCCGGATCGTGTTCGCGGTGCTGATCATCGAGGACCTGATCGCCATCCTGCTCCTCGCCATCCTCACCACCGTCTCCGCGGGGCAGGAGCTGTCGGCGGCGGGCCTCGCGGCGACGGCGGGGAAGCTGGTCGCGTTCCTGGCGGGCGTGATCGTCGCCGGGCTGCTGATCGTGCCGCGGCTGATGCGCGCGGTGGTGCGGCTCAACCGGCCCGAGACGACGATCGTGACGGCCGTGGGCCTCTGCTTCGCCATCGCGTACCTGGCCCAGACCTTCGGCTACTCGGTGGCGCTCGGCGCCTTCCTCGCGGGGATGCTCACGGCGGAATCGGGGCACGCCAAGGCGATCGAGCACCAGGTGCAGCCGGTGCGCGACGTCTTCGCCGCGATCTTCTTCGTTTCGGTCGGCATCCTGATCGACCCTCGGCTGGTGGCCGAGTACTGGAAGGTGGTGCTGGTCTTCACCGTGATCGTCATCGTCGGCAAGGTGCTCTTCGTGACGATCGGCGCCTTCCTTGCCGGGTACGGCACCCGCGTCGCGGTGCAGAGCGGGATGAGCCTGGCGCAGATCGGCGAGTTCTCCTTCATCATCGCGGGCGTGGGCCTCGCCCTCGGCGCCACGCGCGAGTTCCTCTATCCCGTGGCCGTCACCGTCTCCGCGGTCACCACGCTCAGCACGCCGTGGCTGATCCGGTCGGCGGGCGGTGTCGCATCGTGGGTGGACCGCACCCTGCCGCGGCCGGTGCAGAACTTCGTGGCGCTCTATGCCTCGTGGATGGAGGGGCTCGGGCGCACCCGGCAGGACAAGGGGCAGCGCTCGCGCACCCGGCGCCTGGCCGCGATCATCGGGCTCGACCTGCTGCTGATCTCGGCCGTGGTGATCGCGGTGGGCATCTGGCACGCCGAGGCGATCCTCTGGGGCACGGAGGAGCTCGGCCTGACCCAGCCCATGGCCCGCGCGCTGCTGTTCGCCGGGGCGACGCTGCTCATCGTGCCGCTCGCCTACGGCCTGCTCCGGACCGCGCGCGCGCTGGGCCAGCTCGCCGCACAACGCGCGCTGCCCGCGCCGGCACCGGGCAAGGTGGACATGGCGCTCGCCTCGCGGCGGGCCATCGTCGTCGCCTGGCAGCTCGCCATCCTCGGGCTCGCCGCCGCGCCGGTCGCTGTTCTGCTCGAGCTGTTCGTGCCGCCGGCGGCGACGATCGGCATCCTGGTTGCGGCCTTCGCGCTGCTCGGCGTCGCCTTCTGGCGGAGCGCCACCAACCTGCAGGGCCACACCCGCGCGGGCGCCGAGGTGATCGTCGCGGCGCTGGCGAGCCAGATGGCGAGCCCGGAGGGCGATTCGTCGCCGACGGGCCACGCCGTCCCGCGCCCCATCGCCCACGTCGCGACCCTCCTCCCGGGCCTGGGCGACCCGGTCTCGATCCGGCTCTCCGAGGGCGACTATGGCGTGGGCAAGTCGCTCGCCGAGCTCGACGTCCGCGACCGCACCAACGCGACGGTGCTGGTCATCGTGCGCGGGGGGCAGGACATCCTGCTGCCGGTGGGTTCCGACAAGCTGGCCGCCGGAGACCTGCTGGCAGTTGCTGGCACCGAAAAGGCCGTCCGGGCGGCGACGGCGCTCATCGTCAAAGGGGAATGAGGAATTCTTATTGATCGAGCGCGGAGACGCGGAGACGCGGAGGCGCGGAGAACAGCATCAGCAACTGATGGTGAACGGCACACCCACAAAGTCCCTGTTTTTCTCCGCGTCTCCGCGTCTCCGCGTCTCCGCGCCGAAAAAAAGAAAAGCCCGCACCGTCAGGTGCGGGCATCCTTTTCACCGGGTGGATCAGGCCGCCCCGCTCACTCCCTGCAGCAACTGGACGTCGGGCGATGCCCGGAGCTTCTCGAACGCCCGTTCGCGGATCTGGCGGATGCGCTCGCGGGTGACGCCGAGGAGCTCGCCGATCTTCTCGAGGGTGAGCGCCTCGGAGCCTTCTTCGAGTCCGTAATAGAGGGAGAGGATCTTGCGTTCGCGGGGGGTCAGGTGGCGGGCGAAGAGGCGGTCGATGAACTCGCGCCGGAGCGCGGAATCGGTGCGCTCTTCGATGTCGCCGCCTCCCGTGCCGGCGACGCGCTCCCCGAACGTGGTGCCCTGCTTGTCCTGCCGCTCCACCGGCGCGTCGAGGGAGACCTCGATGGTGCTCATCCGGCGCGCGGCGCGGATGTTGTCCACCGTGTCGCTCAGCGCGATGGCCAGCTCGCGGTCGGAGGCGCCGCGCCCCAGCTCCTGCGCCAGCAGCCCCTCGACCCGCGACATCTTGATCAGCGCCGCGTTCTGGTTGAGCGGGATGCGCACGGTGCGGGTCTGCTCCGCCAGCGCCTTGAGCACCGCCTGGCGCACCCACCACACCGCGTACGAAATGAACTTGACGCCGTGGTCGGGGTCGAACTTGCGCACCGCCTTGAGCAGCCCCTCGTTCCCGATCGCCACCAGCTCCGACAGCTCGAGCCCGTGCCCCTGGTACCGCTTCACGTAGGAGATCACGAAGCGGAGGTTGGCCGTCACCAGCCGCTCCGCCGCGATCTCGTCGCCGCTGAGCGCGAGGCGCGCCAGCCGCCGCTCTTCGCGCACGTCCGTGATCATGGGGAGCTTCTGGATGTCGTGCAGGTACTGGTCGAAGGAACCGGAGGGCGCGGACGTACGGAGGGCCGGGCGCGGGCGAGGCTTCCCGGAACGGACACGAGGCATGAACGACCCCAGGCGGAGTTGGACCTGCTAGCGGATTGGGAGCTTCGGTGCGGCTGCACCAGGAAGAGCGGTACGAGCGAATATGTGAAAAACCTGCGGAACTGTCAACAAAAATCAGTTGTCCACATCACAAATCGTTTTGTGGATAAACCTCTGGGGCGGGGCAGGCTCACCCCCGGATCGTCGCCAGCGCCTCCTCCACCGCTTCGGTCGGGGCCGGGCTGACCCAGTCCCCGTCCTGCCGGTGCATCCGGCCCGGACCGGCCGGAAACGCAAACCCGGGAAACCCCGACCGGGTCTTCTTGTCCACCTGCATGGCGGCCGTGAGCGTCCCTACGGGCGGGCAGCCCGCCAGCTCGACCGGGAGGCCGAGCCGGCCCAGGAGGGAGGCCACCCGGTCGGCGGTGCCGGCCGCCGTCACCCCGATCGCCTCCCCCAGCCGGCATTCGGCCACCAGCCCCAGGGCGACCGCCTCGCCGTGCCGGATGCCGTAGCCGGTGGCCTGCTCGATCGCGTGGGCGACGGTGTGCCCGGCGTTGAGGATGGCCCGGCGCCCCGTCTCCTTCTCGTCCTCGGCCACCACCGCCGACTTGAGCTCCACGCTCCGGCAGATGACCTCGGTCAGCGCATCGGGGTCCCGCCGGAGCACCGCGCCCGCATGCTCCTCGAGCCAGGCGAAATGGCCCGCGTCGCCCACCAGCGCGTGCTTCACCACCTCGGCGAGCCCGGCCCGATAGTCCCGGTCGGTCAGGGTGCCGAGCGTCAGCGGGTCGGCCACCACCGCGGCGGGGGCGTGAAAGGCGCCCACCAGGTTCTTCCCGGCGGGGGTGTCCACGCCGACCTTCCCGCCCACCGACGAATCCACCATGGCGAGGAGCGTCGTCGGCACCTGGACGACCGGGATGCCGCGCATGTAGGTGGCTGCGACGAAGCCGGCCAGGTCGCCGGTGACGCCGCCGCCCAGCGCCACGATGGCGGCATCGCGGCCGTAGCCCGCCGCCAGCAGCGCGTCGGTGAGCTGCTCCCAGGTGGCGCGCGTCTTCGACGCTTCGCCGGCGGCGAAGGTGAAGGGCATCCACCCCGCGCCCTCGACCCCTTCGCAGGTGGCGGCCACGGCGCGCCAGGGCGACTCGGTGCCGCGGACGAAGTCGCGGAAGAGCGCGGCGACGGTGTCGTCGGCGATCATCGCGGTGCGCCGCCCCGGCGCGTGCGCCTGCACCAGCACGTGCAGCCCCTCGAGGATCCCGGCGCCGACGTACACCGGATACTCCCCCGCGGCATGCCGCACGGTGAGCGCGGCGGTTACCACACCACGTCTCCCGAGCCGGCGCGGTGGTTGGCGAGGCGGGCGAGGGTGAAGAGCAGGTCGGAGAGCCGGTTGAGGTAGACGATGAAGAGCTCCGGTACGTCCGCGTCGTGCGACAGGTGGATCACGCTCCGCTCGGCGCGGCGGCAGACGGTGCGCGCGAGGTGCAGTGCCGCGGCCCTGGGCGTGCCGGCCGGGAGCACGAAGGCGCGGAGCGGCGGCAGCTCGGTGTCTGCGTCGTCCATGACCTGCTCGAACGTAGCGATGCGCGACTCGTCGAGCTCGGCGCGCGCGAGCGCCTTGCGCACCTTGTCGGGATCGGGGGTGGCGAGATGCCCGCCGATGGCGAAGAGATCGCGCTGGATGGATTCGAGGAGGTCGTCGTGCAGGGCCGCGGGCTCCGCCGCGCGCGCCACGCCGATCGCCGAGTTGAGCTCGTCCACGTCGCCGTAGGCGGCGACGCGGGGGTGGTCCTTGGGGACGCGCCCGCCGCCGAAGAGCCCGGTCTCGCCGCGGTCGCCGGTGCGGGTGTAGATCTTCACCGGCAGGGCCCCGTCATCTCCGCCGCCGCGACGACGACGTTGTCGCTGGGCTGGAGGATGCCCCAGAGCACCGTCCCGTCCCGCACGTCCACCTGCTCCATCCACAGGTTGTCGCGGCGGAAGCCGAAGTCGGCGATCGCGGCGAGCCGCCGCCAGTACACCGGCCGACCGGCCTCGTAGCCGCTGAGCGCGCCGCGCCGGATGCGCAGGTAGGTGGGGCGGAAGACCGACTGCTGCCAGAGCCCCTCGGCGTCCCACGCCATGACGCCAGCGGCCACCAGCGTGTCGCCATTCTCGGCGATGCGGCGCTCGCGCAGGGAGACGGCGTAGCGCACGCGGTCGCCGTCCACGTCGTAGGCGACGACGTCGGCGGCATCGATGTCGGCGAGGGTGTTCACCTCGAGCAGCCCGTCGGCGATGGGACGCGCGCGCGCGCCGCGGAAGCGCACGGCGAGCGTCGAGTCGATGGCGCGCCGGGTGCGGTCGATCAGCACGTTGGTGAGCGAATCGGACGGCTCGGGCGGCGGGTCGCGCCGGGTGTAGGCGCCGGGACGCTCCCCGCCCGGGAGGAGGGAGCCGATCACCGGGCCGCGCAGGTCGGGCCCGCTCCCCTGTCCGGCATCCTCGACCACCAGCTCCGCCTGCGCGCCGCGCCCGCGGCGGGCGCCGCAGCGTCCCGCGCGCACGACGAGCGACGTCGCCACCACGCCGGAGCGTCCCTCGGGGGTGCCGATGCGCGCGAACTGCACGATGGGGCCGCGCCCGGGCGGCTCCTTCTCGCCGCGGATGGGGATGCGGAGGAAGCCCGCGCGGTCGAGCGCCTCCCACGGGTCCGCCGCGCGGCGCGGCGACCAGCGGCGCACCAGCTCGCCGATGAGCGCGGTGTCGCTGGAGAGGAGGTGGACGGCGCGGCTGGTGCCCTCGCCGACGAAGCTGCCGAGGAGGCGGCCGGCCGAGTCGATGCGGGCGTCGCTCGCGGTGGTGAGGCGGTCGATCGGCGCGGGCGGCCGCTCGCGGAACGCCTCCTCGAAGAAGCGGCCGACGGGCGCGCAGGCCGCGACCGCGACGGCGATCGCGGCGGCCGTGAAGGAGCGGCGATGGAAGGGCATCGGGAGAATATATGCCGCGTCCCGGCGGGCAGGGAGGCATTATCTTGGGGCATGCCCCAGGACATGAAGGACATCACCATCATCGGCGGCGGCCCGACCGGGCTGTTCGCCGCCTTCTACGCCGGGATGCGCGGCGCCTCCTGCCGCATCATCGACGCGCTGCCCGCGCTGGGCGGGCAGCTCATGGCGCTCTACCCCGAGAAGTTCATCTTCGCCGTCGCCGGGTTTCCCAAGGTGCTGGCCAAGGACCGGGTGCGCGACATGTCGGCGCAGGCGCTCCCGTTCGGCGCGT